>NZ_JBHJZS010000006.1:0-117615 GCF_042271185.1 Microbacterium sp. NPDC055910 | reverse complement strand
TGCTCGGGCCGGCGCTCTTCGCCCCGCTGCCCTGACCCCCGCTGCTCCCGCGAGACTGCACCGGCGCGCCGAAACCGCGGGGTGCCCCCCCGGTCTCGGCGCGCCGTTGCAGTCTCGCCGGTAGGGGGCGGATGCTGCGGGGTGGGCGGGTGCGCCGGTTCCTCCCCAGGGCGGGCGTGACGTCGCGCGTCCACGGATCGCACCGTCGAGCACCGTGGGCCGAGCGCGGGCGCCCACAGTCTGTGCATGGTGTTCACGTCGACTCTCGCTCGGGGGCGCGCCGCGCTCGCGCCGAGCCCCATCGCGCTGCTGCGCTCGTCCGAGTTCGCTCATCCCGAGCGGCAGGTCGCCTCGGGCGACCTCGTGCGGGTGCGCCGCGGCATCCTGGCACCGGGGCCGCAGTGGCACGCGCTTGCGCCCTGGCAGCGGTATCTCGCCCGCGTGCACGCCGTCATTCTGACCCACCCCGGCGTCGTACTCTGCCTCGAGTCCGCGGCGGCGGCGCAGGGGCTCCCGGTCTTCGGGGACCCGGGCACCGTGCACATCCTCGCCGGCGGTCACGGAACGTCGCGGATGGGCGGCGGCGTGCGAGTGCACACGACGGCGGGCGACCGGGCGATCGACGATCTGGGCGGAGCATTCGTCACGACGGCGATCGACACCGTGGTCGACCTCGCACGCCTGCGACACGGTGCCGTGGGCCTCGCGGTGGCGGATGCTGCGCTCCGCGCCGACCCGTCGGTCACGGTCGAGATGCTCGTGGCGGCGAACGAGGCCCGGCCCAGCAGCCGCGGACGACGCGCCGCGCGATGGCCCCTGCACCGCGCGGCGCCGCTCGCCGAGACGCCGCTCGAGTCGGTCAGCCGCGCCGTCGTGGAGTGGCTCGGGTTCGAGGAGCCCGAGCTGCAGCGCGAGTTCCGCACCGATGACGTCGTGGACCGCTGCGACATGTGGTGGCCGCGCGCGCGCATCATCGGCGAGGCCGACGGCGAGGTGAAATACGACGGGTCGCTGCAGGACCCCGCGACGGCGATCCGCAACGAGAAGAGCCGCGATCGTCGCCTGCTGACCCACGCGGCGAGGATCGCGCACTGGGGGTGGCCCGACGCCGTGCAGGTCGATCCGCTGCGCACGACGTTGCGCGCCGCCGGGCTGAGGCCGATCCGGCCGGAGTCGTCGCCCGAGCTCTACGCCCTGCGGGCGGCGGTGCGTGCGCCGCATCCCTCCCGCGCCTCCGGCTGAGCGGGGCGCGGCACCCCGCGCCGCATCACGGCCGCCCGCACCTCACCCGCGAGACTGCATCCGGGCGCCGAGACTGCGGGTGAATCCCACGGTCTCGGCCTCCCGTTGCAGTCTCGCGGTCAAGGGGGTGTCAGGCGAAGGCCTCGATCGGCGGGCACGCGCACACGAGGTTGCGGTCGCCGTACGCCTGGTCGATGCGGCGCACGGGCGGCCAGTACTTCGCGCGCACGAGCGAGCGCACGGGGTACACCGCCTCGGCCCGGGTGTACGGGTGCGTCCACTCCCCCTCGATCGCCGCCGCCGCCGTGTGCGGCGCGTTCACGAGCGGGTTGTCGTCGGCCGGCCACCGACCCGCGGCGACCGCGTCGGCCTCGGCCTTGATCGCGATCATGGCCTCGATGAACCGCTCGATCTCGGCGAGGTCCTCGGACTCCGTCGGCTCGACCATGAGCGTTCCCGCGACGGGGAACGACATCGTCGGCGCGTGGAAGCCGTAGTCGATCAGCCGCTTGGCGACATCGTCGACCGTGATCCCCGTCGCGTCGCGGAGCGGGCGCAGATCGAGGATGCACTCGTGCGCGACGAGCCCGGCCTCGCCCGTGTACAGCACAGGGAAGTGGTCCCGCAGCCGCGCGGCGATGTAGTTCGCCGACAGCACGGCCGTCGCCGTCGCCTCGCGCAGCCCCGCCGCGCCCATCATGCGCACGTAGGCCCACGAGATCGCGAAGATGCTGGCCGAACCCTGGGGAGCCGCCGAGATCGGACCGCCGTCGAAGACGAACCCTCCCGCGTGATCCTTGCGCTGCGAGAACGGATGCGACGGCAGATACGGCGCGAGATGCGCCTTCGCCGCGACCGGTCCGACACCGGGGCCTCCCCCGCCGTGCGGGATCGCGAACGTCTTGTGCAGGTTGAGGTGCGAGACGTCACCGCCGAGGTCGCCGAACCGCGCGAACCCGAGCAGGGCGTTGAGGTTCGCGCCGTCGACGTAGACCTGCCCGCCCGCGTCGTGCACGGCCTGCGTGATCTCGAGCACGTCGTGCTCGTACACGCCGTGCGTCGAGGGGTAGGTGATCATGAGCGCCGAGAGCTCGTCGGCGTGCGCCGCGATCTTGGCGCGCAGGTCGTCGAGGTCGACGTTGCCGGCCTCGTCGCACGCGACGACGACGACCTTCATGCCGGCCAGGACCGCGGATGCCGCGTTGGTGCCGTGCGCCGACGAAGGGATGAGGCACACCGTGCGCGCGGCCTCGCCGTTCGCACGGTGATATGCCCGGATCGCCATGAGTCCGGCGAGCTCGCCCTGCGAGCCCGCGTTGGGCTGCAGCGAGACGGCGTCGTACCCCGTCACTTCGGCCAGCCACGTCTCGAGCTGCTCGATGAGCGCGAGATAGCCGCGCACGTCGGCTTCGGGAGAGAACGGATGCACCCGCGCGAACTCCGGCCACGTGATCGCGGTCATCTCGGTCGCGGCGTTGAGCTTCATGGTGCACGACCCGAGCGGGATCATGCCGCGGTCCAGCGCATAGTCGCGGTCGGCGAGCAGCTTGAGGTAGCGCATCATGGCGGTCTCGGAGCGGTGCGACGAGAAGACCGGGTGCGTCAGGTACTCGTCGTCGCGCCACAGCGACGCCGGCACGCCCGCGAGCGGCGTCGCGTCGGCGAACGGCACGGCACGCTCGCCCTGGTCGCCGCCGCCGAGGAACTCGCCCTCGGGGAGCCCGAACGCCCACGCCACGGCGGCGAGGTCTTCGTCGGTCGTCGTCTCGTCCACCGAGATGCCCACGGTCGCGTCATCCGCCCAGAACAGCTGATAGCCGCGTTCGCGCGCGCGATCGATGACGCGGCGCGACGGCCCCGGCGTGACGACGCGGAGCGTGTCGAAGAACGAGTCCGACCGCACCGAGAGGCCGTACGAGCGCAGCCGTTCGGCGAGCGCCTCGGCCTTCTTCGCGACGTCGGTCGCGATCGCCTTCAGTCCGTCGGCACCGTGGTACACGGCGTACATCGCCGCCATGACGGCCAGCAGCACCTGCGCCGTGCAGATGTTGGAGGTCGCCTTCTCGCGGCGGATGTGCTGTTCACGCGTCTGCAGCGACAGGCGGTACGCGGGCTGACCCGCGGCATCCACCGACACGCCGACGAGTCGCCCGGGCAACTGGCGCTCGAGCCCCGACCGCACGGCCATGTAGCCCGCGTGGGGGCCGCCGAAGCCGAGCGGCACGCCGAAGCGCTGCGTCGTGCCGACGGCGACATCGGCGCCGAGCGACCCCGGCGAGCGCAGCAGCGTGAGCGCGAGCAGGTCGGCCGCCGCGACGACGAGTCCTCCGGCGACATGCGCCGCGTCGATGACTCCCGACGGGTCCCACACGCGACCGGATGCACCGGGGTACTGCACGAACACGCCGAAGAGGTCGTCGGGCAGCGTCGCGCCGTCGGCGAGGGCGAGCTCGACGAGCTCGACACCGACGGCGTCGGCCCGCGAGCGCAGGAGCGCCCTGGTCTGCGGCAGCGCGTCGGCGTCGACGACGAAGACGTTCGAGCGCGACTTCGACGCGCGTCGGGCGAGCAGCATCCCCTCGACGACGGCGGTCGACTCGTCGAGCATCGACGCGTTCGCCGTCGCGAGACCCGTGAGATCGGTGACCATGGTCTCGAAGTTGATGAGCGCTTCGAGCCGGCCCTGTGAGATCTCGGGCTGATACGGCGTGTACGCGGTGTACCACGACGGATTCTCGAGCACGTTGCGCGTGATGACCGACGGCGTGAAGGTGTCGTAGTAGCCGAGACCGATCATGGGGCGCGCGGAACGATTCTGCGACGCGAGGACCCGCAGTTCGGCAAGCGCCTCGGCCTCGGTCGCCGCCGCCGGGATGTCGCTCGTCTCGCGCGGGGAGACGTGAATGGATGCCGGGACGGCGGTCTGCACGAGAGCGTCGAGCGAGTCGTACCCGAGCTCGTCGAGCATGGCGCGCTGCGCCGCGGCATCCGTTCCGATGTGCCTCGCCGCGAACTGGCCCGTCACGCGTCGCCGCCGGTGAGGGCGACGTAGGCGTCGCGGTCGAGGAGCCCCTCGGCCACCGTCGCGTCGACGCGGATCTTGAGCAGCCACGCCGCACCGTACGGGTCGGAGTTGACCAGCGACGGGTCGTCGATGACGGCCTGGTTGACCTCGACGACCTCGCCGGTGAGCGGAGCGTAGAGCTCGCCGACGGACTTCGTCGACTCGATCTCGCCGACGATCGTGCCCGCCTCGACGGCGGATCCCGCGTCGGGAAGCTCGACGAAGACGACGTCGCCGAGCTTCTCGGCGGCGTAGTCGGTGATGCCGACCGTCGCGATGACGGCATCAGCCGGCACCTGCCCTGAGCCTGTCGAAGGGTCTGCGAAGGCGATCCACTCGTGTTCGGCGGTGTACTGAAGACTGTTGATGTCGGTCACGGGTTTCTCCGATAGAAGGGCATGGCGGTGACGGTCGCGGGGATGCGGGTTCCGCGCACGTCGATGGACAGTTCGGTTCCGGGCTCGCTCGCGCCGGGCGAGACGTACGCCATCGCGATGGGGTGCCCGAGGGTCGGGCTGAGAGCACCCGAGGTGATCTCGCCGACGGGCGTGCCGTCGTGCAGCACGGCGTAGCCGGCGCGACCCGCGCGGCGACCTTCGGAAACGAGCCCGACGAGGACGGGTGCGCCCGAGGCGACGACGCTCTCGAGCGCCGCACGCCCGACGAAGTCGGCGGCCTTGGTCTTGAGCGGCACGACGCGGCCGAGGCCGGCCTGAGCCGGCACGATGTCGAGCGAGAGCTCATGGCCGTACAGCGGCATCCCCGCCTCGAGGCGCAGGGTGTCGCGCGCGGCCAGACCCGCCGGGACGAGACCGAGCGGCTCGCCCGCGGCCAGCAGCGCATCCCACAGGGCGCCGGCCTGCGACGCGGCGACGCTCAGCTCGAAGCCGTCTTCGCCCGTGTAGCCCGTGCGGCTGACGAGCACGGTGGCGCCGTCGAAGCGCATGCCCATCGCGGTGTAGTACGGCAGGGACTCCAGCGTGTGGCCCATCGCGACGGCGTCGTCGTGCTCGAGCCCGGCCGTCGCGCGGAGGATCTCCTGCGCGCGGGGCCCCTGCACGGCGATGAGCGCATCGTCGGTCTCGGCGATCTCGACGTCGAACCCTTCGCGCCGGTCCTGCAGCGCGGCGCGCACGGCGTCGCGGTTGCCCGCGTTGGCCACGAGCAGCAGCTCCTCGGGCGCGGTGCGCGTCACGATGAGATCGTCGACGATGCCGCCGGTCGGCGCGAGCACCATCGTGTACTTCGCCTTCGACAGGGCGAGCTTGCGGGGATCGAACGCGAGCGCGTAGGCGAGGAAGTCCTCGCGGTCGGCACCTGTCACACGGAACTGCGCCATGTGCGAGATGTCGAAGATCCCGGCGGCCGAGCGCACGGCGTGGTGCTCGGCGAGATCGGAGGTGTAGCGCACGGGCATCGACCACCCGCCGAAATCGGTGAAGGACGCACCGAGCGCCTCGTGGCGCTCGCGCAGCGGGGTCGAGCGTAGGTCGGACATGAGTTCTCCCGTCGAGCAGTCGGGTCGGACACCACGCGGCGTCCGGGGAACTCCCCCTCTGTCATAGGCCTGAGAGCTTCGCCGGCGAACCGGCTTTCTCCTTCGGCGGATGCGTGCTCACCAGCTCGCGCGCATCACTCTCCAGAGCGGCCGGACGTGGGCGGTACGCGGACCTGAGAGATTGGCGGGGAGGCTTGCTCCTTCGGTGCCCGCTCCGTCGCCGGATCGGGGCTCTCCCGCACACGTCATGCGGCCTGTCTTCAATTACTCCGCCAGCATAGCGGGCTCACCCGACACAGCGCCCCGACGAGACGGCGTCGGAGTAGCCGGGGGCCGCCTCGGCGACGGGGGTGAGCTCGGCCATCGTCATGGCGTAGCCGCGCGTGTCATCGCCCTCGGCGCGCGCGAACACGACACCGGCGACCTCGCCGCCGGCCGTGAGAAGCGGTCCGCCCGAGTTCCCCGGCCGCACGGTGGCCTGCAGCGCGTACACCTCGCGGGGAGTGAGCCCCTCGTCGTGGATGTCGGCGACCGGTACCGTGCCGACCGAGAGGACGCTCGCGGGGTTCGACGTGAAGGGTCCGCCGTGCGGGTATCCCTGCACGGCGCCCGCTGCCCCGGGCGCGAGCGTGGGCGAGCGCGGCAGTGGCGCCGCACCGAGGTCGTCGACGGCGATGACGGCGAGGTCGTCGACGGGGTCGAAGTACACGATCCTGCCCTCGCGCGCCGCCGCGCCGGGAAGCTCGACGATGGGCACATCGACACCCGCGACGACGTGCGCGTTGGTCACGACACGGTCGGGGGCGACGACGAAGCCGCTTCCTGTCGCGCTGAGACCGCACGAGTACGCGGTCCCCGAGACGCGGGCGACGGATGCCGCGGCCCGCTGCAGCGCCGGATCGTCGAGTGCGACCGGCGGTGCCGGCTGTGCGCCGCCCGGACCGAGCAGATCGCCCAGACGCGGAAGCCCGTCGTCGAGCACGGTCGAGCGAAGCTCCGCCAGCGCGGCGTCCACGGGCGCCGGGGTGAGCGCATCGAGCACCTGCAGCACGCGGGACGACGCGACGGCGGTCGAGATCCCCGGAATGCCGACGGCGGAGACGGCGGGCGCCACGAGCACGAGCGCGAGGGCCGCGACGACGACGCTCGCGATCCCCCCGAGGAACCGTTCGATGCCGCGCAGCTTGAGCCGGTCCGTGCCCGAGCGCAGCGCCGTGCCGATCACCGAGCCGATGAGCGTGCCCGCGACGAGAAGGCCCACGGCCGAGGCGAGCACGGCGACGCCGCGCCACGCCGACGAGGGCACCCACGCGCTCACGAGAGGCGTGAGCCAGAACGCGGCGATGCCGCCCGCGACGAGCCCCGCGAGCGTGCCGACGCTCGCGAAGAACCCGCGCCGGATGCCGCCGACGAGGGCGAGCACGAGCAGCACGACGAACAGGACATCGACGATGATCACGCGCGTCCCCCTCTCCGCGACAAGCGTAAGCACGTCGACCGACAAAACGCCGGTTTGCGTTGGCGTCGCCCGGACCCTACGATCGCTTGCGGGAGTTAGGGTCACGATGACACGAACACGAGCGACGGCGGATGCCGCGCCCTCGGGCGCCGCAGACGAGGCGACGCGCGTCGCCGTCTCGACCGTCATCTTCACGCTGCGCCGCGCGGCCGGCGCGGAGCACGCATCGCTCGCCCTGCCGCTGGTCCGCCGCACGCGCGACCCCTACGCGGGCCTGTGGGCGCTGCCCGGCGGCTGGCTCGACGTGACCGAGAGCCTCGATGCCGCGGCATCCCGCACTCTCGCGGAGACGACCGGCCTCGCGCCCAGCTATCTCGAGCAGCTCTACGCCTTCGGCGCCGTCGACCGCTCCCCCACGCGGGTCGTGTCGATCGTCTACTGGGCGCTGCTGCGCGCCGACGACGCCGCGACGGGACTCGTCGACCCCGCGGTGCACGACCCCGAGAACGTCGGCTGGTTCGATGCGTCATCCCTGCCGCCGCTCGCCTTCGACCACGGCGAGATCATCGACTACGCCCTGTGGCGCCTGCGCAACAAGGTCGGCTACAGCCGCATCGCGCACGGTCTGCTCGCCGACGAGTTCACGCTCGCCGAGCTGCGCGCCGTGTACGAGTCGATCCTCGGCCGGCACCTGGATCCGGCGAACTTCCGTCGGCAGGTCGAGAACTCCGGCACCCTCATCCCGACGGACCGCTTCCGCACGGGCAGCCACCGACCCGCACGGCTGTACCGCTACAACCAGAACGTCGAGCTCACCGACCGCGGTCCGCTCGGCGCTCGCGACTGACCCGACCCGAACGGAGCACCCGGCATGCCCGCCGTCAACACCACCCTGCAGCCGCGTCGGCAGCTCGACGCATCGGTCGACCACCTGATCCAGGACATCGTCTCGGGCGCATCGGCCGACGAGACCTGCAGCACGGATCTCGCGGCAGGCCCGTGGGACTTCGACGCGCGACCCGGCTACGGTCCGGGCTCGTCGATGGGCGACGTCATCCCGACGGGAGCGCCGCGCCAGGGCGAGCTGCCCCGCGCGTACCGCGAGGCATCCGACGACGAGCTGCACGCCCGCATCGTCGCGGCGAAGCAGACGCTCGGCGACCGCGTCGTGGTGCTCGGCCACTTCTACCAGCGTGAAGAGGTCGTGCGTCACGCCGACTACGTGGGCGACTCGTTCCAGCTCGCGAACGCGGCGCTCGAGCATCCCGATGCGGACGCGATCGTCTTCTGCGGCGTGCACTTCATGGCCGAGACCGCCGACCTGCTGTCCCGCCCCGAGCAGGCGGTCATCCTGCCGAACCTCGCGGCCGGGTGCTCGATGGCCGACATGGCCGACATCGACCAGGTCGAGGAGTGCTGGGAGCAGCTCGAAGACGTCTACGGCGACCTCGCCGCCGTGGATGCCGACGGCCGCGTGCCCGTCATCCCCGTCACCTATATGAACTCCTCGGCCGCGATCAAGGGCTTCGTGGGGCGGCACGGCGGCATCGTGTGCACGTCGTCGAACGCGCACACGGTGCTCGAATGGGCCTTCGCGCGCGGGCGCCGCGTGCTGTTCTTCCCCGACCAGCACTTGGGGCGCAACACCGCGAAGGCGATGGGCGTGCCGCTCGAGCAGATGCCGCTGTGGAATCCGCGCCGACCTCTGGGCGGTGCATCCGTGGCCGAGCTCGAAGACGCGCGCGTCATCCTGTGGCACGGGTTCTGCTCGGTGCACCGCCGGTTCTCGGTCGAGCAGATCGACAAGGCGCGTGCCGAGCATCCCGGCGTGCGCGTCATCGTGCACCCCGAATGCCCCATGGAGGTCGTCGACGCCGCCGACGAGTCGGGGTCGACCGACTACATCCGTCGCGCGATCGAGGCGGCGACCGAGCCCACGACGTTCGCGATCGGCACGGAGGTGAACCTCGTCCAGCGCCTCGCGGCGGCGAACCCGCAGCACGAGATCTTCTGCCTCGACCCCGTCGTGTGCCCCTGCTCGACGATGTACCGCATCCACCCCGGGTACCTCGCCTGGGTGCTCGAGGGGCTCGTCGCCGGCGAGGTGGTCAACCGGATCACCGTTCCCGCGGACGTCGCCGATCCTGCTCGCGTCTCGCTCGAGCGGATGCTGGCGGCCAAGCCCCCGGCTCGATGACTCCGCCGCCCGGCTCCCCGGCTCCCACGCCCGCCTCGGCGGCGCCACCGCCCGCCTCCGTGAGCCTCCACCCGGCCCCTGAGCCTGCCGAAGGGTCGCCGCACATCGTCGTCGTCGGCAGCGGCATCGCCGGGCTCACGACGGCGATCCGCGCGACAGACCGCGGGTGCCGGGTCACCCTCGTGACGAAGGACGAGCTCGAGCACGCCAACACGCGCTTCGCGCAGGGCGGCATCGCGGGGGTCATGTTCGGCGACGACCGCATCGACGACCACATCGCCGACACCCTCACGGCCGGAGCCGGGCTGTGCGATCCCCTCGCTGTGCGTGTGCTCGCCGAAGAGGGACCGGCGCGCATCCGTGACCTGGTCGCGGCCGGTGTCGCCTTCGACCGGGGCGCGGACGGCGGCTTCGTGAAGGGGCTCGAGGCCGCGCACTCCTACCCGCGCATCCTGCACGCCGGCGGCGATGCGACGGGGACCGCGATCGAGTCCGCGCTCGTGATGCAGGTGCGCGCGGGCGGCATCCGCGTCCTCGAGCACGCCTTCCTCGTCGACCTCGTCGTGCACGACGGTCGCACGACAGGGGTCGAGCTGCTCGTGGGCGGCGCCTCGACGGGGGCTCCGCGGCGCGAGGTCGTCGCGGCGGATGCGGTCGTGCTCGCGACCGGCGGTGCCGGCCGGCTCTATGCGCACACGACCAATCCGCCGGTGGCGACAGGCGACGGCATCGCCGCGGCGCTGCGGGCCGGTGCGCGGATCGACGATCTGGAGTTCTTCCAGTTCCACCCGACCGTCGTCGGCGGCGCAGACGCCTTCCTGATCTCCGAGGCCGTGCGCGGCGAAGGCGCGACGCTCATCGACGAGGAGGACCGGCGGTTCACGTTCGATGTGCACCCCGACGGCGAGCTCGCGCCGCGCGACGTCGTCGCCCGGGCGATCGCGCGCCGGATGGAGCGGCAGGACGGGCGTCCCGTCCGCCTGGATGCCACGCACCTCCACTCCGACGATGCCGACGAGCGTGCGGCCTTCCTCGCCCGGCGCTTTCCGACGATCGACGCCGCACTGCGCGCGCGGGGCTTCGACTGGGCGCGCACGCCTGTTCCCGTCACCCCCGCAGCCCACTACCTGATGGGCGGTGTCACGACCGACCTCGACGGCCGGACCACTGTTCCCGGCCTCTATGCCGTGGGCGAAGTCGCCCGCACGGGAGCCCACGGGGCGAACCGTCTCGCTTCGAACTCGCTGCTCGAAGGCGCCGTCTTCGGCGCCCGCGTCGCCGACGTCGTGGCCACCGACGCGGCATCCGGTTCCTGGCCTCGCTCCCGCCGCTTCGTGCCCCCCTCTCCCGTCGCTCCCCGGCGGCGTTCCGCGGGGCCCCACCCCGACCGCCCGCACGGCGCGGCCGGGGAGCCACCCGCCGCCCAGCCGTTCTCGCGCGAGGCGCTGCAGCGACTCATGTGGGAGTACGCCGGACTCGTGCGCGACGCGGACGGCCTCGAGCACGCCGCGGGCGTCCTCGAGAGCTGGCGCGACGAACCTCGCACGCCGGGATGCATCGCCGAGTTCGAAGACGAGAATCTGCTCGTCGTCGCCTCGGCGCTCGTCGACGCGGCCCTCGCGCGGCGTGAATCGGTCGGCGCGCACTTCCGCGCCGACGGCGGTGCGCCCGTTCCCGCGCACTCCCGGGCCGTACTCCCGACAGCCCGTTCGACCACCCCTGTGCACCCGATCCGCACGCACCAGCCCGAGGAGGCCGTCCTGTGTTGAGCCCCGCCACGATCGACCGTGTCGTCGCCGCAGCGCTCGAGGAGGATGCGCCGTGGGGCGACCTCACGAGCCAGACCCTCATCGCGTCGACCGCGACGGCGCACGCCGACCTGGTCGCCCGCGAAGCCGGCGTCTTCAGCGGCGGCGCGGTGTTCGCCGCCGCGTTCCGGCTGACCGATCCCCGCATCGGGGTCGAGCTCGTCGTCGAGGACGGCGAGTGGTTCGAGCCCGGCACCGTGCTCGCGACCGTGACGGGCCCCGCTCGCGGCGTGCTCCAGGCCGAGCGCATCGGGCTCAACTTCGCGCAGCGCATGTCGGGTGTCGCGACCCTGACGGGCCGCTACGTCGCCGAGGTCGCGCACACGGGTGTGCGCATCGCCGACACTCGCAAGACGACGCCGGGACTGCGTGCCTTCGAGCGCAAAGCCGTGCGCGACGGCGGCGGCCGCAACCACCGCCATTCGCTCTCGGACGCCGTCATGGCCAAGGACAACCACCTCGCCGTGCTGGGCGGGTCCGTCACCGATGCGCTGCGCGCAGCGAAGGACCTGCTCCCCCACACGATGCACATCGAGGTCGAGGTCGATCGTCTCGACCAGATCGAGCCCGTGCTGGCCGCGGGAATCGGCACGATCATGCTCGACAACTTCTCGCTCGACGACCTGCGCGCGGGCGTCGCGCTCGTCGCGGGTCGCGCGACGGTCGAGGCGTCGGGCGGTGTCGACCTCGGCACGGTGCGCGCGATCGCCGAGACCGGCGTCGACGTCATCTCGGTGGGCGCCCTCACCCACTCGGCCCGTGCGCTCGACCTCGGCCTGGACGTGCGCATCGAGGCGCCGTGACGATGCGCTATCTCGACAATGCCGCGACGACGCCCGTGCGCCCCGAAGTGCTCGAGGCGATGATGCCGTTCCTCACGCACGCGTACGGCAACCCGTCGAGTCACCACACGATCGGCGAAGCCGCCGCCGACGCTCTCACCGACGCTCGCCGCCGGGTCGCGCGCGTGCTCGGGATGCGGGCATCCGACATCGTCTTCACATCGGGCGGCACCGAGGCGAACAATCTCGCCGTCAAGGGCATCGCCCTCGCGGCCGCGGGCAAGCGGCACATCGTGACGACGGCCATCGAGCACGAGTCGGTCCTCGCGGCGGTCCGCTATCTCGAGCGTCTGCACGGCTTCGAGACGACCTTCGTCGCGGTCGACGACACGGGCCTCGTCGCTCCCGACGCGCTCGCCGCGGTCCTCCGCGACGACACGGCGCTCGTCTCGGTGGGCTACGCCAACAACGAGGTCGGCACGATCCAGGATGCCGCGGCCCTGGCCGCCGTCGCGCACGCGCGCGGCATCCCGTTCCACCTCGACGCCGTCCAGGCGGCCGGCTGGCTGCCGCTGGCCGGCACGGGTGCCGACGCCCTGTCGATCGCGGGGCACAAGCTCGGCGCACCGAAGGGCACCGGCGCGCTCGCCGTGCGCGGACGGATCCCGCTCGAGCCGCTGCTGCACGGCGGGGGGCAGGAGCGCGGCCGCCGCAGCGGCACGCCGGACGTCGCGGGCGCCGTCGGCCTCGCGACGGCGCTGGAGCTGGCCGAGAACGGACGGGCAGAAGCGGCCGCACGCGTGCGGGCGCTGTGCGATGCGTTCGTCGCGGGGGTGCTCGGGAGCGTTCCGTCGGCGCGCCTCACGGGGCACCCCGTCCGGCGGCTGCCCGGCACGGCGAGCTTCACGTTCGCCGGAACGAGCGGCGAGGCGGTCCTCCTCGAGCTCGAACGACGCGGCATGGTGAGCTCGAGCGGCTCCGCGTGCGCGGCGGGCAGCGACGAGGCATCCCACGTCCTCGTCGCCCTCGGCGTCTCGCCAGAGGTCGCCCATACGGCGGTGCGCGTCACGCTCCCGCACGACGCGCGGCTCGATCCCGGCGAACTGGCAGCCGACGTCGCCGCGTCCGTGGCGGCGGTAGCATCGGGCGGGTGAGTCCCGCCGTCACGGTCATCGTCCCCGGCTTCGACGTCGCACCCTACGCGGCCGAGGCGATCGACTCGCTCAGGGACCAGACCCGCGTCGACTGGACGGCCGTGCTCGTCGACGACGGCTCCACCGACGAGACGGGTGCGATCTTCGACGCGGCCGAGGCGATCGACTCGCGCTTGCACGTCGTGCATCACCGCGAGCGGTCGGGCCTGGGCGCAGCCCGAAACACGGGCCTCGCGCTCGTGCGGACACCGTTCGTCGGCTTCCTCGACGCGGACGACGTCATGATGCCGGATGCCCTCGACCGCCTCGTCGGCACGCTCGAGCGCACGGGCAGCGACCTCGTCGCGGGCGCGTACGTGCGGCTGCGGCCGGACGGGGCGGGAGGCTATGCGCCCGGACCCGTGCAGCCGTGGGTCGCCGCCGCGACCGACCCCGCGCGCGACGGCACGAGCCTGGCCGCACACCCCGAGGCATCCGGCAACATCGTGGCCTGGTCCAAGATCACGCGTGCCGACATGTGGCGGGATCTGCGGTTCCCCGTCGATCGGGCGTACGAGGACCAGATCGTCGCACAGCTGCTCTACACGCGTGCGCGGGCGTTCGATGTCATCCCCGACGTCGTCGTGCGCTGGCGTGAGCGCGCCGACGGCACGTCGATCACGCAGCGCACGCGTGCCCTGCCCGTGCTGCGCGACTATCTCGACGCGCTCGCGGCCGGCATCGACGTGCTGGATGCCGCGGGGCAGCCGGCGGCCGTCGCGGCACGCGTCGACCTCATCCTCGCGATGGACCTTCCGCCTCTCGTCCGCGTCGCGGACAGCCACCCCGACCCTGCGTACCGCGGCGAGCTCGCGGCGTTCGCGCGGCGGCTCGCCACCCGCACGACGGGCGTCCCCGACGAGCTCGCGCGTGTCCTGACCTGGTGAGCCGTCGGAGCCGCTGAACGCATCAGCGGTCGGGCGCCCGGTCGGCACGGCGGTCGGGCAGCGCGGCGGGCGGGTCGGACCCTTCGGCCTCGAGAATGCGGGATGCCGCCATCTGCTCGGCCGCGAGCTCGCTGTACAGTCCCCCGGCCGCGAGCAGTTCGGCGTGCGTGCCCGATTCGACGATGCGCCCCGCTTCGACGACGTGGATGACGTCGGCGCCGATCACGGTCGACAGCCGGTGCGCGATGGACAGCGTCGTGCGGCCCCGGGCCGCGGCATCCAGCGCCTCTTGCACCACGCGCTCGGACACGGTGTCCAACGCCGACGTCGCTTCGTCCAGCAGCAGCACGGGCGGGTCCTTCAGCAGCACGCGCGCGATGGCGATGCGCTGCTTCTCACCGCCGGACAGGCGGTATCCGCGCTCGCCCACGACGGTGTCGTAGCCGTCTTCGAACCCCGCGACGACGTGGTGGATGTTCGCGGCCCGGCACGCCGCTTCGAGCTCGGCGTCGGTGGCGTCGGGCTTGGCGTAGCGCAGGTTCTCGCGGATCGTCGCGTGGAAGAGGTAGGTCTCCTGCGACACGATGCCGACGTCGTCGATGATCGACTCCTGCCGCAGCCGCCGCACATCGGCTCCCGCGAAGAGCACGTCACCGCCGGATGCCTCGTACATGCGCGGCGTCAGGTAGAGGATCGTCGTCTTGCCGGCACCCGACGGACCCACGAACGCGACGTGCTGCCCCGGCTCGACCGTGAACGAGACGCCGCCGAGCGTCGGGCGCGCGTCGGGCGCGGCATCCGGATAGCGGAACACGACATCGCGGAACTCGATGCGTCCGGCAGGTCCCGGAGCGTCGGCGACCGAGATGGCGTCGGGCGCGTCGCGGATCGCCGGCACGAGGTCGAGGTACTCGAAGATGCGGGCGAAGAGGGCGCGCGAGGTCTGCAGGTCGAGCGCGACCCGCATGAGCCCCATGAGCGGCTGCAGCAGCCGGGCCTGCACCGTCGTGAACGCCACGACGGTGCCGGCGGTGATGAGGTCGGTGCCGCCCGTGATGAAGTAGCCCGACACGAGGTAGATGACGGCCGGCACGCTCGACATGAGCACCTGCACGACGGCGAAGAACCCCTGGCCGCTCATGGCGCGGCGCACCTGCAGCACGACCTGGTTGCGGTTCTCCTCGGCGTAGCGCGCCGACTCGGTGCGCTGACGGTTGAACGACTTCGACAGGAGGATGCCCGAGACGCTCAGGGTCTCCTGCGTGATGGCGGACAGCTCGGACAGCGACTCCTGCGTCTCGCCGGCGATGCGGGCGCGAACCTGGCCGACGCGGCGCTGCACGATGATGAGGAACGGCATGAGCACGACCGCGACGATCGTGAGGCGCCAGTCGATGAGGATCATCGCGACGAGCGACGCGATGACCGTGACGACGTTGCCGAGGATGCTCGTGACGGTGTTGGTCAACACGCCGGCGACGCCGCCGACGTCGTTCTGCAGCCGCGACTGGATGACGCCGGTCTTGGTGCGCGTGAAGAAGCCGAGCTCCATCGACTGCAGGTGCTCGAACAGGCGCACGCGCAGATCGCCCGTCACGGCGTTGCCGACCGTCGAGGTCAGCCACGTCTGCACGACGCCGACGCCCGCCGACAGCAGGAACAGCCCGATCATGATGAGCACGAGTCGCCAGAGCAGCCCGAGGTCGGGGGCGCCGCCGTCGACCGGGAAGAGCGCGTCGTCGAAGATGCGCTGCACGATGAGCGGCGGGATCACGGCGATCGCGGCGCCGATGACCACGAGCACCGCCGTGACGACGATGCGGCCCCGGTAGGGGCGGAAGAGCGCGACGATGCGCGGGCCCAGGTGCGCGACGCGCGGCGCCTGCGCATTGAGCTTCTTCTGGGCCGCGAAATCGAGGGGGCGTCCTCCACCCCCACCGCGTCCGCCAGCCATGCTCATGCGCGTCAGCCTAACGAGGGGATGCGACAGCCCCGGCTAGGCTTGCTGCATGACCTCGACCCCCGAGAACCCCCACACCGACGGCGAAGACCTCGTTGAGCTGCGCGAAGAGATCGATCAGCTCAAGGCGATCCCCGAGGAGGAGCTCGTCAGCCCCACGCCGACGATCGCCGAAGAGATCGAGCCGGTGCCGCACCCGACGAACGCGATCGGCAGCGAGCAGTGGGACAAGCCCGTCGAAGACGAGTCCCTCGAGCAGGAATGACTCCGCGCGTCAGCCGAGATCGATCACGAGGTTGACGACGGTGCCGATGATGACGGCGCCGAAGAGGTAGGCCAGGAGCGTCTGGCCGATCACGATGCGGCGCAGCTGGTTCGTGCGCACCGTCGTGTCACCGACCTGGTAGCCCGTGCCCACCGACAGCGCGACGTACGCGAAATCCGTGTAGCAGGGGTCCTCCTCCTGATTGAAGCCGATCCCGCCGACGGGCTCCGAATAGTAGATGTGGGCGAGGCGCAGCGTGTAGTCGATCTGGATGATCATCCAGGATGCCGCGACGCTGAGCACGGCGATCACGGCCAGCGCGTACGACTCCAGCTCGGGTGAGCGGCCCGTCTCGATCAGGACGATCCCGACCGCGCCCAGGCTGACGATGCTCCCGACGACGGCGACGATCCGGGCGACCGGCCGACCCGGGTCCTCCGTCACGGCGTGCGCACGCGTCGTGGCGGCATCCATCGGCCAGATCAAGATCGCGAGCCACACGCTCGCGGTGAGGGCGAGCGCTCCCCAACCGGCGACGAGGCCGGCCGCGATTCCGAGCCACATCGTGACGGCGATGCAGACGGCCACGCCCACGATGATCGCGACGGCCGCGCGCAGCGCGATGCTGGAGGGGGCGGAAGCGGCCATATCCGAATGCTTCCATGCGCATCGGGAATGCGATGTCGGACCGCGCCGTTATCCTGGAAGCTTTCCGCCCGAGGGCGGTCTCTCTCCCCTGCTATCCCACCACCTCGAGGAGTGCCGCATGGCCACCGACACCGCGCCGTCCATGAAGACGGCGCCGGCGCCGTCGGGCGCGATCCTTCGCCCCGAAGAGAGCCGCGTCATCTGGCTGCTCCTGGGCGCGGCCTTCGTCGCGATCCTCAACGAGACGACGATGGGTGTCGCGATCCCGCACCTCATCGACGACCTCGGCATCACCGCGCTCGCGGCGCAGTGGCTCACGACGGCGTTCATGCTCACGATGGCCGTCGTCATCCCGATCACGGGGTTCCTGCTGCGGCGCTTCACGACGCGCACGATCTTCGTCGCGGCGATGTCGCTGTTCTCGGGCGGAACGCTCATCGCGTTCCTCGCGCCGGGCTTCGAGCTGCTGCTCGTCGCCCGCGTCGTGCAGGCGTCGGGAACGGCGATCATGATGCCGCTGCTCATGACGACGCTCATGACGATCGTGCCGCCGCACTCGCGCGGCCGGATGATGGGGCGCGTCTCGATCGTCATGGCGCTGGCCCCCGCGATCGGCCCGTCGATGTCCGGCCTACTGCTGGACACGGTGGGCTGGCGGTGGATCTTCGGCATCGTGCTGCCCATCGCACTGGTGTCCCTCGCGGTCGGCGCGCGGTGGATCCACAATCTCGGCGAGACGACGCGCGCGCCGATCGATGTCCTCTCGATCATCCTCTCGGCGTTCGGCTTCGGCGGACTCGTCTACGGGCTGAGCCAGATCGGCGGAGCGGGCGCCCACGGCAGCGGTGCCCAGGCCGCCGCGGCGAGCACCGTCTCGACCGTGTCGCTCATCGTCTCGCTGTCGGTCGGCGTCGTCGCGCTGGGCCTGTTCATCTGGCGCCAGGTGCTGCTGCAGCGCGTCGACGATGCGCTCCTGGATCTGCGCGTCTTCCGCTCGGCGAACTTCTCGTTCTCGGTCGGGCAGATGCTGCTGATCTCGCTCGCCTTCTTCGGTGTCATCACGGTGCTGCCGCTGTACATGCAGCGGGTGCTGGGGATCTCGGCGCTCGAGACGGGTCTCGTCGTGCTTCCGGGGGCGCTCGCCATGGGTTTCGCGGGTCCGTTCATCGGGCGCATCTACGACCGGTGGGGCACGCGTGTCCTGCTCGTGCCCGGCGCGTTCGTGGTCGTGGGTCTGCTGTGGTTCTTCACGACGCTCACCGAGACGACCCCGATCTGGGTCGTCGCGGTCGCCCAGACGATCCTGTCGATCGGTCTCGCGCTGTCGTTCACGCCGCTGTTCACGGCGTCGCTGGGCTCGCTCGAGCCGCGCTTCTATTCGTACGGGTCGGCGATCGTCAGCACGGTGCAGCAGGTGGCCGGAGCCGCCGGCATCGCGCTGCTCATCACGATCATGGAGAGCGTGACCGCCGGCGCCGTCGCCGACGGTGTCGAAGCGACCGCGGCAGGTGCCGCGGGAGCGCGCGCGGCGTTCCTGACGGCGGCGATCGTGGCGCTGCCGATCCTCGTGGGAGCGTTCCTCGTGCGCAAGCCCGCCGATCAGATCGGCGCTGTGCCGCCCGCACACTGACCGGGGCGGAGCCGCTCCCGCGTCAGTGGTGGATGAACGCCTTCAGCGCGACGAGGACGAGCCCGAACGCCGCCGTGATGAGCGCGCTCACGATGCGCGGCCACACGTGCTTCGTCCAGCGTGAGACGGCGAACCAGCCGAGCAGTCCGAGAAGGGCCGTGTCCACGAACAGCGCCGTCCAGATGGCGGTGTCGTCTTCGAACACGCGCCAGACGCCCAGCAGCAGGATGACCAGCGGTGGAACAGCGGCCACCAGCATCCCGAGCGAATGCCGTGCCGAGGCGCGCAGACTGGGGAAGAACCCGGCGACGCCGTCGGTCGCCGCAAGGCGGGCGAGGGTGCCGGCGTAGATGTGCGCCGCATAGAACACCAGAACCGTCACGATGACGGTGATGAGTGCGTTGAGCGACGTGCCGACCAGGCTGTTGCTGACGACGATCATCCCCGAGACGAGGATGAGCCCGTACACAGCCTCTTCGGACTGCATGACCCGGGCGACGCCGGGACGGAGCAGTCGACGGTCGGTCACGACCGGACGTGCGACGGCGGTGTCGTCAGTTGGTGCCACAGCTGCTGCCACCGCAGCAGCTGCCGGCGGCGGTGTCGGTCACGGTCAGCAGGTTCTTGTCGTCGGGCTGAGCGGTCGTGGGCGTGGTGAGAGGCGAAGTCGTCATGGCGTCCATGCTACCCACGCGCACGCGATCCCGGGTCGCACCCGCGCATTGGCATGCGCCGTGCGCGGACGCAAGCCCCTCCGGCCCCTGTCGCGGCCCGCCTACCGTGGAGAAGCACCCACCGACACGAATGGAGACATCATGCCCCGCATCGCAGGCAAGAAGATCGCGTTCCTGCTGACGGACGGTTACGAGGACAGCGAGCTCACGTCACCCTGGGAAGCGGTCACGACCGAGGGCGGCCAGGCGACCCTCGTCTCGCCCGCCGACGGCTCGGTCTCGGGCAAGAA
The DNA here is from genome assembly GCF_042271185.1 of Microbacterium sp. NPDC055910. Taxonomy (NCBI): domain Bacteria; kingdom Bacillati; phylum Actinomycetota; class Actinomycetes; order Micrococcales; family Microbacteriaceae; genus Microbacterium; species Microbacterium sp. NPDC055910. Next base: position 98,018 of record NZ_JBHJZS010000006.1, on the reverse strand, counting down.
GGGCCACGAGCAGACGATCGATCTGCCCGTCGCGAGCGCGGAAGCCTCGGACTTCGACGCTCTCGTGCTACCCGGCGGCGTCGTGAACGCCGACCATCTGCGCATGGACGAGGACTCCGTCGCCTTCGCCCGAGCGTTCTTCGAGCAGCACAAGCCCGTCGCCGTCATCTGTCACGGCGCGTGGATCCTCATCGAAGCGGGCGTCGTCGACGGGCGCACGATCACGAGCTATCCGAGCCTCAAGACCGATCTGCGCAACGCCGGTGCCGATTGGGTCGACGAAGAGGTCGTCGTCGACAGCGGCCTCGTGTCCAGCCGCACCCCCGATGACCTTCCCGCCTTCAACGCGAAGCTCCTCGAAGAAGTCGCCGAAGGCGCGCACGAGGGCCAGACTGTCTGACGCCTACGCGAGACTCTTGCGCAGGTACACCTCGGCGATGCCCTCGCCCTGCTCCACACGCTCCGACTCGACGTAGCCGAGACGTTCGTACAGGCGCAGGTTCGCTTCGCTGAGCGAGCCGGTGAACAGCTCGGCCACGCGGCATCCGACCTCGCGACCGCGCTCTTCGACGGCTTCGAGCACCGCCGAGCCGACGCCCCCACCCTGCACGTCGGGCGCGATCGCGATGCGTCCGACCAGAAGGAGCTCGCCGTCGGCACGCGCCCGTGCGGCGCCGACGACACGCGTGCCGGCGACGGCGACGCACCCGAGGTTCTCTTCGAGCTCGGCTGTCAGCTCATCGAGGGTCTGCGTCAGCGCGGGCATGTGCGGGTCGCCGTAGACGAGGGCCTCCTGCACGAACGCGGCACGCTGCAGCGTCAGCACCTCACCGGCGTCGTCGACGGCGATGGGGCGGATGCGGAACGACGTCATGTCCCGATCGTAGGCGCCGCGTGGTGCGGCGGGTGCGACCGCTCGAGCGCAGAGCCCTCGACGTCGACGTTCGGCAGGACGCGATCCAGCCACGCCGGCAGCCACCACGCCGACCGGCCGAGCAGGTGCATGACGGCCGGCATGAGCACGAGCCGCACGACGAAGGCGTCCAGCAGCACGCCGATCGCGAGGCCGAAGCCCATCGACTTGATGATGGTCGACTCCGACGTGATGAAGCCCGAGAAGACGGCGATCATGATGAGCCCCGCCGCGATCACGACGCTGCGACCGGCCCGGAAGCCCTGCGCCACGGCGAGGCGTGCCGGCGAACCGTGCACGTACGCCTCCCGCATCCCCGTCGCGAGGAACAGCTGGTAGTCCATCGCCAGACCGAACAGGATGCCGACGAGGATAACGGGCAGGAAGCTCAGCACGGGTCCGGTGCTGTGGATGCCGAACAGCTCCGCGCCCCAGCCCCATTGGAAGACCGCCGTGATGGCGCCGAACGTCGCGAACAGCGACAGGATGAACCCGCCCGTCGCGACGAGAGGTACGAGCAGCGAGCGGAACACCATGATCATGATGAGGAACGACAGCCCCACGACGACCGTCAGGTAGAGCGGCAGCACATCCTGCAGCGACTCCGAGATGTCGATGTTGATCGCCGCCTGGCCCGCGACGCCGAGCGGCTCGCCGTCGACGTCGAGTGCCCGCAGGTCACGCACGAGGGCATCGGTCGACAGGCTCGTCGGACCCTCGTCTGGCACCACCTGGAACGCCGCGAGACGGCCGTCGTCTGAGACGGCGATCGGCGCGACAGCCACGACGTCGTCCTGATCGGCGAGCAGTGCGCCGACGTCGAGCTGACGCTCGAGGATCTCGTCGTCGCCGAGGTCTGCAGGAAGCACAGCGGTCACGAGGAGCGGACCATTCGCCCCCTCGCCGAAAGCGGCCTCGGTCGCCGTGAACGCGCGATAGGCGCTCGAGCCGGCGGGCTCGGATGCGCCGTCGGGCAGTCCGAGCCTCATCGACAGTGCGGGCACGGCGACGATGAGGAGCACGACGACCGCGACGAGCGAGGTCAGGACGGCGCGCACGGTGGACATCGTCCGCACGGGCTTGGACACGACGTCCGCGGTGCCGATCCGGGCACGAGCGCGCCGCGAGAGCAGCCGCTCACCGGCGAGGCCGAGCAGCGCCGGGGTGAGGCTGATGGCGATGAGCACGGCGATCGCGACGCTCACACCGCCGACGGTTCCCATGAGACCGAGGAACGGGATGCCGGTGACATTGAGCGCGAAGAGCGCGATGACGACCGTGGCACCGGCGAAGACGACGGCGTTGCCGGCCGTGCCGTTCGCGAGCGCGATCGAATCGGTCGTCTCCACCCCCTGCAGCAGCTGCTTGCGGTGGCGATAGATGATGAAGAGCGAATAGTCGATGCCGACCGCGAGCCCCAGCATGACGCCGAGCACGGGCGTGACCGAGGCCATCTGCACGGCGCCCGAGAACGCGAGCGTCGACAGCGCCCCGATCGCGACGCCGACGATCGCCGTGACGATCGGGAAGGATGCCGCCAGGAGCGATCCGAGCATGACGATGAGCACGATCGCCGCGATCGCCACACCGACGATCTCGCCGACGCCGAGGATCTCGGGCACCCCCTGCGAGATGTCTGTCGAGAACGACACGTCGACGCCGTCGATCGGCTCGGACTCGAAGTGCGCGATGACCCCCTGCTTCGATTCCTCCTGCAGTTCGAGCCGCGGCTCTGAGAATGCGACGTTGACGAGCGCCGTCGAGCCGTCTTCCGACACGACGCGGATGCCGTCGGCGAGCGCCAGCAGCTCGGCTCCGCGCTCGAGCTGCGTCTCGGCGGCGTCGAGGTCCGCGCGGCCCGTGTCGATCTTCTCCTGCTCGACGCTGAGCACGGCGCGCTGCTCGTCGAGGAGCTGCTGCTGCGCGTCGAGCTGGGCCGTCGGGAAGCCCGCCGCCTCGGCCTGTGCACGCCCCGCGTCGAGCTGCGCCTGTGCGTCATCGAGCTGTCCCGCGCCGGCGTCGAGCTGCGCCTGACCCGCATCGAGCTGCGCCCGTCCGTCGGCGATCTGCTGGCGTCCGTCGGCGATCTCGGCGGCGCGGGCGGCGCGCTCCTGCTCGGTGTCGAAGGGGTCGATGACGTCGGTGACGTCGGTGAGCCCGCCCGCCGAGGCGACGAGGTCGCTGATCGCCGCGCGCTGACCGGCGGTCAGCCCCGATCCGTCCTCCGTCGCGAAGACGACCGTGCCCGATGCCCCGCCGTACTCGGGCAGACGCTCTTCGAGCTCCTCCAGCACGGCGCCCGATGCCGTCCCCGGCACGTCGAAGCTCGAGCTCAAGCCCTTGAACCCGATGAGGAAGCCCCCGACGGCGACGGCGATGATGACGAGCCACGCCGTGATGACGGTCCAGGCGCGGCGGGACGCGAAGGCCCCCAGTCGATACAGCAGTTCAGCCACGCGGCATCCTCTCGAGTTGTCCCTTAGATGATACGCACCGTCTCGTCTTGACGATGCTCCGTAGGATGACGCGCATGACCCGTGTGCGAACCGGACCCGTGCGCAGCGAGGCGGCGCGGCTCGCGATCCTCCGCGCGACGGCGCGTCAGTTCGCGCAGCGCGGCTACGACCACCTCACGATCGAGGGCATCGCCGCCGACGCCGGCGTCGGCAAGCAGACGATCTACCGGTGGTGGGGATCCAAGAGCGCCCTGGTCGCCGAATGCCTGCTCGAGGGGATGCTGCTGCCCGATCGCCTCGCGCCGCCGGACACCGGAGACATCAGGGCAGACCTCACCGCCTGGGTCGATGAGGTGCTGTCTCTCCTCGAGCACGCGCAGGGCGAGGGGCTGCTGCGCTCGCTCGTGGCTGCGGCGGCCGAGAACGCCGAGGTCGGAAAGCGCCTGCGCGACAGCCTCACGGGGTCCGAGGCGCTCGCCGGCAGACTCGAGGCCGCCGTCGGGCAGACGCCGAACCTCACCCCGGCAGCACCCTTCGACGAGATCATCGAGTCACTCGCCGGCGCGCTGGTCCTGCGGGCCCTGAGCCGTGCCCCGCGGGTTCCCGGCGATGCCGCCCGTCTCGTGGCGGCGTCTCTGGGCCCGGCCTGACCGGCCTCTCACTCGGCGTCCGGCGGGCAGGCCGCGCTGATGCGGCCCCATTCCTCGGGCGACAGGTCGGTGACGAAGCCGTACGCCGTCCACGCGTCGGGGGTGTCGTAGAGCGCCGCGAACTCGCGCCGCGACGGCAGTTCGGGAACGTCGATGCCCTGCGCCCGCAGGCAGCTCGCGATGCGCATCTCGACCGGGTACCACCGCAGACCGCGCAGCTCACGGATGCGGTCGTCGTATTCGGCACGCACCGTCGCGGCGCACGCCCTGACGGCCGCGGCGTGACCTTCGCGCTCGTCGGTGAAGCCCAGCGTGCCGGTCGCTTCGTCCCATTCCACCTGCCACGCGTCTGCTTCGAGGCAGTCGATGACGGCGCTCGTACTGTCGGTGAGCCACCCCTCCCCTTGCACGATCGTCTGGAAACGCACGGGATCTGCCGGCTCGGGCGCGGCGATGGTCGTCGCGACGGCGGCCGAGACAGCGGCGGTGACGGCCACCACCGCGACGAGGATCGCGGCGAACCGCCATCGTCGGCGCGCAGACACGGGCGATTCCTGCGCCGGCACCCCACCGGAGGGCGGGTCGGGCGCCGCATCGGGCACGACGGCGTCCCCGGCGTGCGCCCGGTCCTCCAGCTGCTGCAGCCTGACGAGGGCCCTCGGGTCATCCCGCAGATCGCCGTCGGGCGCGTACGCGCGAGCTCGCAGCCGGGCGAGCTCGCGGATCTCCTGCGCATCGAGCACACGCCCATCATGCGCGGACGAGACGCGCCATGCCAGCATCCGTTCGAAGCCGTGCTACACTCGGACCATCCTGCCTGGCACACGCGACCCGTTCCACCTTCTCACAGTGGAGAAGCATCGCTGTAACGCGCTCTTCGCGGCCCGCCGGCCCTTCATCTCATCATCACCTGCGCTTCGGGTTCTCACCCTTTCGCAAGCTTGGACCACTTCTTGTTCGACAGCATTTCGACTGCTGCCCTCGCGCCTGACACCACGCCGCAGTGGCGTCAGGCCGACGACGGCGTGCACGTCGCCACATTCGCCGGAGAATACGCCGGCTTCACCGACACCACATCCGGCGGTGTGCACGCGCACGGCGCCCGCGGCCAGAGCCTCGGTGTGCACAGCACGCAGAGCAGTGCACGTGCCGCCGTCGCGGCGTCCCTCATCACTCCGGAGCCGTCGCACACGCGACTGGCTCCGCACCCCCGTCCGCGTCGCATTCGTTGGCGCGGCACAACCGGTCGCTCCGGCGGCCCGAATGGTAAAAGGAAAGACACGATGGCCACTGGCACCGTGAAATGGTTCAACTCCGAAAAGGGATACGGGTTCATCGCACCCGATGACGGCTCCGCCGACCTTTTCGCTCACTTCAGCGCGATCGCGGCCGATGGCTTCAAGGAGCTCCGCGAAGACCAGAAGGTCGAATTCGACGCAGAGCGTGGCCCCAAGGGCATGCAGGCGGCGAACATCCGTCCCCTCTGATCCACGCGTTCAACGAGGCCCGTCCCCTACCCGGGGGCGGGCCTCGTGCCATTCACCCCACGTCACCGTCGACATAGAACCAGCGTCCCCCCTCGCGCACGAAGCGCGATCGCTCGTGCAGCACGCCGACACCGCCCTCGTCGGCGAGATACGTCGCCCGGAACTCGACAATGCCCGTCTGGTCGCCCGGCCCGCCCGCGACCGTGTCGATGATCTGCAGACCGCGCCAGCGCGGATTGTCGCCCAGGTCCAGCGACTCCGGTCGGGTGGACGGATGCCACGTGTGCCGCAGCCACGCGGCATCCGCTCGTCGGAACGCGTCGAAGCGCGAACGCATCAGTTCTTCGGCGGTCTCGGGTTCGCGGGACATGCGACCATCCTGCTCGATACTCTGTCGGTCATGACCGCACACCGCGTGACCGCGCCCGATCCGGCCCCCGGCGAGAAGGTGAAGGGGCCCGCTTCGTACTTCCCGAGCATCGAGCAGACCTATGGGCGTCCGATCCAGGAATGGCTCGATCTCGTCGCCGACCGGCTCGATGACAAGCCGCACATGCAGGTCGTCGCCTGGCTGAAATCCGAACACGGCCTCGGCCATGGCCACGCCAACGCGCTCGTCGCCTATGCGAAGGCCCAGCTGGCCGGCTGATCAGCGGCGAGCGGACACGGTCGCGTCAACCCCCTCGCGCTCGGGCGGCAGTTCGCGCAGGCTGAACGCGTGCGATGGGAGGACCTGTGACCGAGAACACGCGCACCGTCATCACCCGTTCCAACCGCGGGCAGTGGGAGAACATCGTCGAGGGGCACCCCGACCTGTCGCGCAGCTACACAAGCCGTGAAGAGGCCGTCGACGAGGGTCGAGCGGTCGCAGACCGCCTCGGCTGGTCGCACGACGTCGAGGACGCCGAGCCCACGGGGGCGATCACCGACCCGCAGCACGGCGACGAGCGGCCGTAGACGGATGGGCGACCGCGAACATGACGTCGTCCTGCTCGGAGCGACCGGCTTCGTCGGGCGCTTCACGGCCCGCCACCTCGCGCACTCTGCTCCACCGGGCGTCCGCATCGCCGTCGCGGGCCGGTCGCGCGAGCGTCTGAACGCGCTGAAGCGCGACCTCGGCGTCAAATGGCCGATCGTCGAAGTCGACACGGCGGACGACGCGGCCGTTGCGCGGCTCGCGGCGTCGACGTCGGTCGTCGCCACGACGGTGGGACCGTACCTGCGCTACGGAGTCGAGGTCGCTGCCGCCTGCGCCCGCGCGGGCACGTCATACGCCGACCTGTCGGGCGAGAGCATCTTCGTCGCGCGCAGCATCGAACACAATCACGCGGCCGCCGAGGCGAGCGGCGCGCGGATCGTGCACTCGTGCGGTTTCGATTCCGTTCCGTCCGACCTCGGACTGGGGATCGCTCACGCAGCGGCAGGCGGCATACCGATCGTCGAGGCCACGGTGCGGGTGCGTTCGCTGCGCGGCGGTGTCAGCGGGGGCACGATCGACTCCCTGCGACAGCAGATGAAGGAAGCGCAGTCGGATGCCGCGGCTCGCCGCATCGTCGCGGATCCCTATGCCCTCACGCCCGGCCCCGCGGTTCGTCTGCCGCGTCCGTCCTCGAGCGGCGCGTCCAGAGTCGGAGCCTCATGGCAGGCACCGTTCGTCATGGGCGCGTACAACCAGCAGATCGTGCAGCGCTCGAACTACCTCACGGGGTGGAGCTACGGCCAGCTCATGAGGTATCGCGAGGTCGTCGCCACCGGCCGTGGCGTTCCGGGCGCGATCCGTGCAGCCGGCATCGCTGCAGGCACGGCGGGTCTCGTCGGCGCGCTGTCGTTCCCGCCGACGCGGGCACTGCTGGATCGGGTGCTCCCGGCTCCGGGGACCGGACCGGACGACGAAGCGATCGAGCGCGGGCGGTTCACCATCGAGGTCGACGTGTACCCCGTCGACGGCGAACCGGTGCGTGCTCGGGTGGCGGCACCGTTGGATCCGGGATACAGCGGCACGGGCGTCATGCTCGGCGAATCGGCGCTGAGCCTGGCATCCGATGATCTTCCCGATCGTGCCAGCGTGCTCACCCCCATGGTCGCGATGGGCGACCACCTCGTGGAGCGTCTGCGGGCACATCGCTTCACCGTGTCGGTCGAGTCGCTGCGCTGAGCGTCGCCACGAGGATGTCCGCGCCTGTCAACCCCACCGGAACCCGCTGCTCGGACGCATATCGTTTCTGTTCGACGTGTGAGACGACAGGAGCACGATGGCCCGCACCGACGACCACCGGGTCCGCGTGAGCGTGATCGTTCCCGTCTTCGAGCCGAAGCAGTCCTTCGACGACCTCATCCGCTCGCTCGACGATCAGACGATGGATGCCGCTGAGTACGAGGTGCTCCTGTGCGACGACGGTTCGGGCGAGGACACGCGGGCCCGGCTCGCCGACGTCGCCCGAACGCGTGAGCACGTCCGCGTCCTCACGCTGGAGCACTCGGGATGGCCGGGGACGCCGCGCAACCACGGCATCGACGCGGCGCGCGGCCGCTACGTCTTCTTCGCCGACCAGGACGACCGGCTGTTCGACGACGCCCTGCGGCGGATGTGCGACGAAGCGGATGAACGTGCATCGGATGTGCTCGTCGGCAGGGTCGTAGGTGTCGGCCGTCGGATCCCCGAAGCGATCTTCCGTCGCGACATCCCCCGCGCCGAGCTGGGACGGGACCCGCTGCTTCAGTTGCTGACCCCGCACAAGCTGTTCCGCACGTCGTTCCTGCGAGACAACGGCATCCGCTTTCCCGACGGCCGCGTGCGGCTCGAGGATCACCTGTTCGTCATGCGCGCGTATTTCGCCGCGTCGACGATCTCGACCCTCGCGTCGGAGTCGTGCTACGCGTGGCGGAAGAACGAGGGCAGCGCGAGTTCGTCGCGCATCGATCCGGAGACGTACTTTCCGTCCTTGGCCGCCGTGCTCGACGTCGTCGAGGCGAATACGGCGCCCGGAGAGCTCCGGGACGATCTGCTGCGGCACTGGTTCCGCGGAAAGATCCTGAAGCGCATCGAGGGCGGCCGCATGCTGCGCTATCCCGACGAGTACCGGGACCGGTTCCTCGACGTCGTGATCCCGCTGGTGCGCGAGCGCTTCGGGGTGGGCGTCGCCGCCGGTCTGTCGTTTCCGCACCGGGTGCGATCCGAACTGCTGCGCGCGGGGCGACGTGACGATCTGATGGCTCTCGCTCGATTCGAGTCCGATCTGGAGTGTCGCGCGGAGCTGGTCTCGGTGCGATCACGCCTCGGCCTGCTGACGCTCGGCGTCCACGTGCGGGTGCGGAGCGACGGGACGGATGCTCTCGTCTTCGACAGCGAGGGCGTGTGGCGGGCGCCGGATGCGCTCGGCGCGCTCACTCGTGAGGTTCGAACCGCGCGGCGGGACCTGAACGCGAGCCGCGTGGAGCTCGTGCTCACCGAGGATGGGGGGGTCCGCGTCATCGGTCGGTCACGGTTGCGGGCGGGCGAGGCGCACATCGCTCTGGACCCGGCCATCGCCTTCGACCGGGTGAGGGACGGCACGCTGAGGGCACGCGTCCGGGTGCGCCGGCTGGACGTTCGATGTGCTTCTGCGGGGGTCCCCGGCGCTGCGCGAAGAGCATTCCCCGACCGGTATCACGTGTCGGATCGAAGTCGGCGACGACGGCGCGGTCCGCGTGCGACCCGCACGCGTCGACACCCGTTGGGGTGTTTTAACCGCACGCGGATTGCGCGGCGTGCGACGCTTCGCCGGCCGCGTGCTGCCCCCGGGCATCAAGCGGAGGCTGACGGACAAGCTCCTGCGATGAGCCGGTCGGCGACCTAGCGCGGAGTCGGCGGAGCCGCTTCGCCCCGTCGAGCAGTGTCGGCGTCGAGCAGTGTTCGGGCGAGGACGGTCGAACCGGCGACAGCAGCCGGCATCGTCGCGACAGCGCCGCCGGGAACGAGGAAGCAGAGCTGCGTGGCGACGCCGAACCCGAGCGCCCGGGCGCGGTGCCGGCGCAGCAGATCCTTGCGTGCCGCCGGCAGGATGCCGCGGGCAGTGAGCGCGCGCGATGTCAGCTCCGTGGCCAGCAGCCAGCCGGTGAGAAGCAGCCCGAGGATCGTCGCGAGGATGCCCCCGACCACGGGGATGAGCCCCGTCAGCGCCGCGAGCAGTGCGATCGCTGCTCCTCGAGCGATCAGCCCGACGGTGTCGCACACGGAGCGCCAGAATCCGTAGGCCGCGCCGACGCCGGCGTCGCCGAGATCCTCCTCGACCGCCTGCCAGATGCGGTCGTAGAAGGGCTCGCCGATGAGCAGTGTGAGCGCCGTGAACGTGACGGCGACGAGCACGAGGGCGGCGCCGAGCAGCGCCGTGCCGATCGCGATGCGGATGACGGTGGCCCACAGCGCCGGCCACGATCCGGCGAAAGGCGTCAGTGCTTCGGTCAGCCCCGGCAGCGACACGGCGAGCGCGATGAGTCCCGCGAGGAACAGGGCCCCGACGATCGCCGCGGGCACGAGCCCGAGGACCATGAGCCCGGGGCGTTTCGACCAGTAGCCGAACCCGCGCCCCAGCAGCGCGACCCCCCGCCCGAACTCTCGCATCGGCTCAGCTTAGGCGCCGCGTGTCGCGAGGTCTGGCGCGACGTCGTCGCCGGATGCTCAAAAGCACGCCACCGTCAAGGGGGTGCGTCGCGCATGCGCGCGAGTCCAAGGTGACGGCATGACCAGCCACACGAACCACCATCTCGCTCTCGATCCCGACCGGGCCGAGGCGATCGAGAACGTCGTCGAAGAGGTGGCCGACGAGATCCGCCACGGCCAGGTGTCCGGTGACGTGAGCCACCTGCTCGGCCAGCGGCTCGATGCCGCGGGCATCGCGCTGCCACCCGAGGCCGTCGAGGACCTCGCCGAAGACATCGAGACCGAGGTGTCCCTCTGACCCCGAGTGCTCCCACGCAGGGCCGGAGATCATGTCGTCGGCGCGAGAGACGCGCCCGGTAGGGCACCATGGAGTGACCCACCCCGGCGAACAAACGGAAGCTCTCCAGTGAAGATCATCGACCTGCAGCGGTTTCTGGCGCTCGTCGCCGACGACCTCTACGTTCCGCGGGCGGCCGCGACTCTCGGCATCCCGCTCGCTGCGCTTCACTCTTCGATCGAAAGGCTCGAGGCAGAAGTCGGGCATCCGATCATCAACCGCGCGAAATCCGGATGGGTTCTCACCGACGCGGGGATGCTGCTGCTCGAAGAAGCGAAGCGCCGAACTGCCGACGCCCCTGCTCCGGGAGCGACGTCGTCCGCACCGGCGGGCGGCAAGGCGAAAGCGTCGAAGGGCAAGGGCCGCGCTCCGGTCGTGAAGGGTCAGCCGAAGCCGTACAAGAAGCGTCAGGGGCGGTAGCGGCTCGAGCTACAGCTCGGTCACCTGACCGGCATCCACCCGCCACTGCCGATCGGTGCGCACCGTCGACAGCATCCGCCGGTCGTGGGTCACGAGCAGCAGCGTGCCGTCGTACGACTCCAGCGCCTGTTCGAGCTGTTCGATCGCCGGCAGGTCGAGGTGGTTCGTCGGCTCGTCGAGCACGAGCACGTTGACTCCCCGTGCCTGCAGCAGAGCGAGCGCGGCACGCGTGCGCTCGCCCGGCGACAGCTCGTCGACGGGGCGCAGCACGTGATCCGCCTTGAGCCCGAACTTCGCCAGCAGCGTGCGCACCTCGCCCGCCGCGAGGACCGGCACGAGAGCCTCGAACGCATCGGCGAGCGGCTGTGAGCCGGCGAACGCCGAACGTGCCTGATCGATCTCGCCGATCTGTACATTCGCGCCGAGCGAGGCCGTGCCCGCATCGGGCGTCTGTGCGCCCAGCAGTGCGCGCAGCAGCGTCGACTTTCCGGCGCCGTTGGGTCCCGTGATGCCGATGCGCTCCCCCGCGTTCACCTGCAGCGACACCGGCCCGAGCGTGAACGAGCCCTGCCGGAGCACCGCGTCGCTGAGCGTCGACACGACGGTGCTCGAGCGCGGGGCTGACCCGATCGTGAATTCGAGCTGCCATTCCTTGCGCGGCTCGTCGACCTCGTCGAGCCGCGCGATGCGGCTCTCCATCTGACGCACCTTCTGCGCCTGTTTCTCGCTGGACTCCGTCGCCGCCTTGCGCCGGATCTTGTCGTTGTCGGGGGACTTCTTCATCGCGTTGCGCACGCCCTGGCTCGACCACTCGCGCTGCACGCGCGCCCGCGCGACGAGGTCGGCCTTCTTGTCGGCGAACTCGTCGTACTTCTCGCGCGCGTGTCGACGAGCCGTCGCGCGCTCCTCGAGATACGAGTCGTACCCGCCGCCGAAGACGCGGTTCGAGTTCTGCGCCAGGTCGAGTTCGAGCACTCGTGTCACGCACCGTGCGAGGAACTCTCGGTCATGGCTGACCAGCACGACGCCGCCGCGCAGTCCCCGCACGAACGTCTCGAGACGCTCGAGTCCGTCGAGGTCGAGGTCGTTCGTGGGCTCGTCGAGAAGCACGATGTCGAAGCGCGACAGCAGGAGCGCCGCGAGCCCGACGCGCGCCGCTTGCCCGCCCGAGAGCGACGTCATGAGCGCGTCCCCGCCCACATCGAGACCGAGATCGGCGAGGAGGGCCGGCATCCGCTCGTCGAGATCGGCCGCTCCGCTCGCGAGCCAGCGTTCGAGGGCCGCCGAGTAGACGTCGGATGCTGCGGAGTCGGTGCCGTCACCGAGAGCGGATGCCGCGGCATCCATGTCTGTCGTCGCTTCGGTGCATCCCGTGCGACGTGCGATGTACCCGGCGACCGTCTCACCCTCGACGCGCTCGTGCTCCTGCGGCAGCCAGCCGACGAAGGCATCGGTGGGCGCGAGCGAGACGCTGCCGGCCTGCGGCTCGTCGATGCCCGCGAGGATCCGCAGCAGGGTCGACTTGCCCGCCCCGTTCGCGCCGACGACGCCGACGACGTCTCCGGGCGCGACGGTCAGATCGAGCGAATCGAAGAGCGTGCGATGGCCGTGGCCGCCCGCGATTCCACGTGCGACAAGGGTTGCGGTCATTGCCCAATCCTCTCAGCTCGGGTGGCCTCTCGAGCTTGTCAACCCCCGCGCGATGCCTCGCCGCTTGCGGGACTCTGGAGCTGACGGGAGGAGTACCCCATGACCGATCCCACACCTGACCCGCACGGACCGCTCCGGCTGCCCGACCAGCAGCCGATGCCGAATGCGACCGATCTCACCAACCAGGCCGCGCTCCAGACGGGCGCGAGTTCGCGCTGGCTCGTGCCGGCGGGCGTACTCGCCGTCGTGGCGGTCGTGCTCTACTGCTTCGCCTTCCAGATCCAGGTCGTGCTGCCCATCATCGGCATCGTCTTCGTGATCGTGATGTGGCTCGTGATGTTCGCGACGGCGCGCAGGGGGCACGACCGGGTCGCGACCAATCGCCGCCTCGCCTGGCTCATGGGCGGCCTCGCCCTGGGCGCGCTGCTCGTCTCGCTCGGCATCTACGTCGTCGAGTCCACGCGACTGCCCTGGACCTGAACCGACCCGAAGGCGGATGCAGCGAAGCGAGGTCTGCGCCCGCTCGCGTGAGTCATGAGTGCTCGACCAAGGCCGCGCCGAGTCGGGTCGATTCCAGGCGTCTCCCGAGGTCATCGGCGCGAAGACGGACGACGCGGAGCGAAATCTCGCGCCTGTGGACAACACAGAGGCGATGTCGGAGGCCCCGCGTAACCTTAGCACATGCATTCGAACCGGTTGATCGGCCTCAGCGACGCAGACAGCGCGAAGCTGGCCGAGATCGTCGCCGAGGTCGAGAAGACGCAGGCGGTCATCGCCGCAGCTCAGGCCGCCCAGACCCGCGCGCTCGCCCGCGCCGGGCACCTCGCCCGCACCCAGTCCGCGCGCAGTCGCGCCAGCGTCCGAGAGCACGACATGGTGCTGCGATCGATCGCCGCCGAAGTCGCCGGTGTGCTGCGCCTGACCGACCGATCCGTGCAGCGCCAGATCGGCGACGCGACCGAATTGGTCGAGGACTACCCCGCGACCCTGCAGACGTGGGAGGCGGGTGAGATCACCCGCGCGCACGTCCGGGTCATCACCGAGACCGGCACGCACCTGCCCCCCGACCAGCGCGGGGCGTTCGAACTCGACGCACTGCGCCGGTGCGCGGTCGAAACCCCCGGGCGGGTGCGGCGCGAACTCGAACTCCTCGCCGAGCATCTCCACCCCCGCACCCTCGCCGAGCGGCACGCCGACGCCGCCGAACAACGCACCGTCCGGATCGTGCCGATCGGCGACGGCATGTCCGACCTCTGTGCGACCCTGCCCTCGCTCCTCGCCGATGCGATCTACGACCGCCTCACCCGACAAGCCCGCGGCATCACCGACGCGCGCACACGCGCCGCGGCCGACGCGCGGAAACGGATCGCCGCCGCCGACGGCATCGATGACGGCGATGAGACACCAGTCGATGAGGAAACCCTCCGGCTCCAGCTCATCGCCTCCGACACCCGCACGACGAACCAGCTGCGCACCGACCTGCTCGCAGACATGCTTCTCACCTCGGCGCCAGGCGCCGACCCGACTCGCACCGACGACGGCCCCGGGCGCCTGGGCGCCATCCGCGCGAAGGTTCAGATCGTCGTTCCCGTCCTCACGCTCCTCGGCTCAGACACCGCACCGGCCGACCTCGTCGGCCACTCTCCCATCGACCCCGCCACCGCCCGCGAGCTCGCCGCCGCCACACGCAGCCCCTGGGAACGCGTCCTCACGCACCCCATCACCGGCACCGTCCTCCACGTCGACACCTACCAGCGCACCACAGCCATCGACCGCTACCTCCGAGCGCGCGACCAACACTGTCGCTTCCCCGGCTGCCGCCTTCCCGCCATCCGCTGCGAAGTCGACCACACGATCGACGCCGCCCTCGGCGGGCCCACCGACGTCCGCAACCTGGCCCACTTCTGCCAACGGCACCACAGCATGAAGCAATTCACCCCATGGAAAGTCGAACAGCTCCCCGACGGGGTGCTGAGATGGACCTCACCACTGGGACGCGACTACCTCGAGCATCCCCCGTCCCTCGGCGTGCATTTCCGACCCGACGACGGACCACTCGCACCCTTCTGATCCGCCCGCGGGTCCGGCGGTCGCTGCTTGTCGACTCGCGCCTACGACTCGGCGTCGATCCTCTGCGCCAGCGCGACGATGATGCCTTCGGGACCGCGTACATATGCCATGCGCCACACACCTTCGTACTCGCCCATACCGCCGACGAGCGCGTACCCGTCCGTCGCGAGCTGCGCGATCGTCGCGGGAAGGTCATCGACTTCGAAGGCCACGCTTCGCAGACCCAGCTCGTTCGCCATCGGCGCGATAGATCCCGGCACCATGTCCGGACGCTCGAAGCTCGACACCTCGATCATCGTGCCGCCCTTCGGCGGTCGCAGCATGACGATCTCGCTGCGTGACCCCGGGATGCCCGTCACCGTGTCGATGAACTCGCCCTCGACGACCGTGCGGCCCTCGATCTCGAGGCCGAGACCCACGAAGAACCCGACCACGAGGTCGAGGTCGCGGACGGTGACCCCGATGTGGTCGAAGCGCACGATGCGTGGCATCCGGTCCTCCTCAGTCCCAGTCGAGATACTCCTCGATGATGACCGCGGTCTCAATGGGGTGCGTCAGCGGGAAGAGATGCCCGGCGCCCTCCACGGTTTTGATGCTGGCACGCTCGGGCGCCGTGGACTGCAGCCGCTCGCCGTTGGCGGGCACCGTGACCTCGTCACCGTCGCCCTGGACGATCAAGACCGGGATCACCGGCGCGAGAGGGATGTCTTCGTCTTCGACCCCGAGAAGAAGCAGCCCGTTCGCGCGGTCGCCGTGCGCCGAGACGACGGCACGCGCGACCGTGCCCCCCGAGCCGTGTCCGCCGACCCACGTGTGGTCCAGGCCGAGGTGGTCGATCACCGCGATGACGTCCTGCACCCGTTCGTCCAGGTTCGCAGCATCCGGACGGAGACCGATCCGGATGACGTGGAACCCCGCCTCTTCGGCGAGGTAGTGCGCGACGATGGCCAGGAGGTCCTGCTCCGACTCGGGGAGCAGGACGAGCTTGACGGGGCCCTCACCTTCTTCGACGAACGGGATGCTGCGGCCCTCGGGTTCGAAGATCTGGGTGTCTGTCATGGGTGGGGGTCCTCTCGCGTGGCGTGGCCTCCCTCAAGGGTATTAGGCCGACGGGGCACGGACCGGACCGCGCGCGCGGCTACGCGCCCGGCCGAATCGCCACATCGACGACCTGCGCGTCGCGTGGCAGATCGAGCGCCGTCAGGATGCTCGTCACGACCGACTCGGGGTCGATCAGGCCGGCCGTGTCGTACTCGCGGCCCTCCTGCTCGTGGACACGCTGCTGCATCGGCGTGGCGGTCCGCCCGGGGTAGACCGACGTCACCCGAACGCCGTGCGGCGCCTCTTCCTGGCGCAGCCCGTCGGCGAGCGCCTTGAGGCCGTGCTTCGAAGCCGCGTACGCGGCCCACTCCGGCGACGTGCGCAGGCCCGCGCCCGAATTGACGAAGAGCACCTGCCCCTTCGCCGCGCGCACGGCCGGTAGCAGCAGCCGCGTGAGCTCGGCCGGAGCGATCAGGTTGACCGTGAGCTGGCGATCCCAGAGTGCCGTCGGCATGTCGGCGACGGCACCGAGATCGACGACTCCGGCGATGTGCGACAGCGTGTCGATCCGTGCGGGCAGATCCTGCGGCGACAGCGCGTCGGCCAAGCCGGCCGGGTGAGCGAGGTCGGCGACGACGGTACGCGAACCGGGCAACTGCGTCTCGAGCTCACGCGCCCGCTGCGCATCGCGGGCGAGCAGAACGAGGTCATCTCCGCGCGCGAGCAGGCGGGCGGCGAGTGCCGCGCCGATACCCGATCCGGCGCCGGTCAAGAAGTGCGTCGACATTGCTCCATCGTCACACACACGCGTATCCACGCGGCCCCGGCTGATCGGGGACACCTTCTGTCCTCCTGAGGTGACAGGGTGACTCCATGAGAACTCCCGAGACCGAGCCGGTTCCGCTGGTCGTCGCGGACGCCGATGCCTGGCGCGCGTGGTTGATCGCTCATGAGCACGACTCCGACGGTGTCTGGCTGATGCTCGCGAAGAAGGGTGTCGCATCCCCGACCTCTGTCACTTACGCCGCGGCGCTCGAAGAAGCGCTGTGCAGCGGCTGGATCGATGGACAGAGCAAATCCATCGACGACCGGGTCTACCGCCAGCGGTTCACTCCGCGCCGCGCACGCTCGATCTGGTCGCAGCGCAACGTCGGCATCGTCGCGCGGCTCGATGCCGAGGGGCGTCTGCGCCCGCGCGGGGTCGCAGAGATCGAGCGCGCGAAGGCAGACGGCCGCTGGGACCGCGCCTATGCCGGTTCGGCGACGGCGGAGCCGCCCGCCGCCCTGGTCGCCGCTCTCGAGGGGGCGCCGGAGGCACGGGCCGCGTTCGCCGCGCTGAGCCGCTCCGAGCGCTACAGCGCGTTGCATCCGCTCCTCGTCGCGGCGACGCCCGCGACACTCGAGCGGCGCATCGAGAAACTCGTCGCGCGGCTCCTGTCCGGATGAGTGCTAGCGGTCGTCGGCGCAACGCAGCTGCGCGCCCACGATCACGAACAGAGCGCCGAGCCCGACGACGAGCGCACTCACGCCATACGCGAGCACGGAGGTCATGAGGGATGTGCGCAGCGAAGCCGCCGTCGAAAGCGCAGAGCTCTGGTTGCGCAGTTCGCGCGCCTCATCACTGTCCGCGTCGACACCGCGCAGCGCGGCGCTGATGTCGGCGAAGGTGCGTCCGTCGGCGCCGCGTTCGGCGTTGGTCTTGATGACGAGCGCTTCGACGTAGGCCGATGCCGGACCCTGCACCCGCTTTCCCGCGAGCGCGGGGGCATTGGGAGGGATCGTGATCTTCTCATCACGCAGCTGCTTCGTGACGGCGAACCACGCTCCGGCGCCGGCCGTCGCGAGCAGGGAGCCCGCCGCAACACCGAGCGTTCCGACGCGGCGGAGGGCGGAAGCAGTGCGCACCGAGGTCATCGATGATCCTTTCGCAGGGGGGGCGACGAGAACGAAGCGTCAGCACGTCAGCCTACGGACCCGATCCCGTCGATGGGTAGTGACGACGCGTTCGAAGCCGATCAGATCTTCACCATCCGCGAGGTAGACGAGCCGAAGCGGGTCGGCTATGTGCGCCGCGAGCGGTGGGACGGTGGACCGCTGGCGGGACCGGGTGCAGGCGCCGTCATAGAGTCGCGGATCCGGAGAGGATGACCTCGGCCTGCCCGCCGACCCAGAGCTTGCCACCGTCCGCGCTGATGTGGATGCGGCCGCGTCGGCCCATCGCGGTGCCCTGCGCGGCGAGATAGGGTGCGTCGGCGCGGCCCGTCGCGATAAGCCATTCCGCGGCGGCGGCGTTCAGACTCCCCGTCACTGGATCCTCGCGCAGCGCGCCATCACCCTCGGTGAAGAACGCCCGCAGTTCGAACGCGCTATCCGATCCCGCATCGTGTGCGCCGATGATACCGATGTCCCACCGGCCCGGGTGCGCCGTCGCATCCGGGCGCAGTGCCAGCACCGTGTTCGCGTGGTCGAGCAGGACTCCCACCCACCCAGGCCCATTGTCGAGCCACTCCGCGTCTACAACCTGCTCGCGCTCGACCCCGAGAATCTCGACCAGTGTGGTCAGAAGTCCCGGATCAACGGGGCCCGAACGCTGTCGATGCGGCGCGGAGAAGGCGAGCCTGTTCCCCTGGATTCGGACGGGAACCAGCCCGGCGCCGCACTCCTGCATCACGACATCCCGCTGCTTCGGAACGCCTCCCGCCGTCAGCCAGGCGCGCGCGGTTCCGAGCGTGGGGTGCCCGGCGAACGGCAACTCTGTGTTCAAGCTGAAGATGCGCACCCGGTAGTCCGCCACGGTGTCCGTCGGCGGCAGCACGAAGGTGCATTCGGACAGGTTCGACCACACCGAGAACCTCCGCATCGCCTCTTCGTCGAGTCCTTCAGCATCCAAGACGACCGCGACGGGATTGCCTGTGCAGGGATACTCACCGAACACATCGACCTGACTGAATCTGCGGTTCATGCGCCGAGTCCTCCCGCTGGTGTCGCTCATCGAGCACAAGGTCCCTGACCTTTCGGGTCGTGCCAGAGTTGATGCTATGACACGTGCAGTCGAGCAGTGGGAAGCCTCCGTCGCCGATCTCTGGGACCGCTTCGACTCGTTCGAGCGCGATGAAGGCGTGGCCGCGATGCGCGAAGTGGCCGAAGCATGCCCCGCCACAGATGGTCGGGCGGCATTCGAACTCGCCGGCATGTATGACTCGATGGGCTTCGAAGCTGAAGCCGGCGCAGAATACGAGCGGGCTCTCGAGCTCGGCCTCGACGATGCCCGGCACGCGCAGCTCGCCGTCCAGTACGGATCGACCCTGCGCAACCTCGGCCGGCTCGACGAAGCGATCGCCGTCCTTCAGGCCGCCCCGACCCATGAATCGACAGGTTCCGCACCCCGCGTCGTGCTGGCTCTGGCGCTCCATAGCGCCGGCCGCAAGGACGAAGCCCTCCGCGTCGCCATCGAAGCGCAGATCGATGCGCTCCCTCGCTACCGGCGTTCGATGCGCAATTACGTCGCCGCGCTCACCGAGTCGGAGACCTCAGCCGAGCCGAATGGACGCTGATCTCCACAGGCGCCCTCAGATCGATCAGTGGGCAGCTGACCCAGACGTCAAGCCGGAACTCGACGACACGTTGAAGCGGAACTCCACGACGTCGCCGCAGCCAACAACCTTCGATGTGAACGCCGCCATGGTCTGAACGCAGACGGCTACTGGAAGTAATCCTCGTCGACCTCAACAGCACTGAATCGCTGTTTCTCCTGGACACCCACCCGGTAAGCGATCATCAGATCAACAAGCTTCGCTCCGTCGATCAGGATGATGCGCGACTGCACCTTCTGCGCGTAGTCACTGGCACCGGAGGTGAAAGCACTCGTGGTCAGGAACACTCCACGAGAGGCCCCGAAGCCATGGAGCGCTCCGACGAATGCCTGAATAGACTCGCGCCCGACGTTGTTTCCTGCTCTGTATCTCTTCGCCTGAATGTAGACCTGATCGAGCCCAAGGGCATCCTGATCGATCAACCCGTCGATTCCTTCATCGTTGCTTCCACCGATGCGTTTGCCGCGCTGGGCCGCTCCGCCGTAGCCCATCTTCAGGAGCAGATCCACGACTGCCTGCTCGAAGAAATCAGGATGACTGTTCCTCAATCGATCGAGAAGGTCCTCACCGACCCTGGCTTCAATCCGAGCCACAGCATCTTCGATGACTTCGATGGGATCGGAAATCTCGTCGGAAGTCTCCGGTGTTTCGCTCGGTGACGCCTTGGACTTCTCAGGCCAGAAAGGCGCGAAGACCTCTCGCGCGAGAGCGTAATCGAATCCATTCGGATAATCCGCCAGTGCTTTCCTGCCTGCATCGTTGATGACGTAGCGGCCACGTTCGGGTTTATCGACCCATTGCGCCTTCCCAAGATGACTGAGCACCCATCCCATACGCTGCTCGTAACGAGTCCCGCCCGACTTCAGCGTTTCGGCACGTGCGTCATCGCCGATGCCGGCGTGCTCCGCAACGGCGTCGAAAATCTCGCGCCGCTGATAGTTCCTACCGTCGGAAAGCACCCTCAGCGTGGGAACAGTCAAGACCGGCCAGATCGGTACGAGCGAAGCATCTTCGGACATGTTTGCATTCTCCCCGATGAACGTGAGGTGCCTCGACCGCTATCGACGGACGGGAACTCCGCGTCCCGCCTGACTCACGCGACCTTCAGCGGCGTGATAGCCGCGACCTTATCGCGCAGGACGCGACGCTCGAGCCGCAGCTCGTAGTTCGATTGCAGGTTCATCCAGAACTCCTCGGATGTCCCGAAGTACCGGGCCAGACGGATCGCCGTATCAGCGGTGATCCCCCGCTTACCGTGCACGATCTCGTTGATCCGGCGCGGCGGCACGCCGATCGACACTGCGAGCTTGTTCTGAGTGATCCCGAAGCCCTCGATGAAGTCCTCCATCAGGATTTCTCCCGGGTGGATCGGCTCGATCAGGTCACTCTCAGTGGTAGTCGACGAGTTCGACATCTTCGGCACCTCCCTCTCTCCAGACGAAGCAGAGACGCCATTGCGCGTTCACGCGGATGCTGTGCTGCCCGCGTCGGTCGCCGAGCAAACGCTCCAGGCGGTTGCCTGGTGGGACCCTGAGGTCCTCGACATCCTTGGCCGCATGAATCAGCTCGAGCTTCCGCAAGGTCGCCCGCTGCACCGTCCGGTCAACACGCGCTTGACATACTGCTCATGCCAGATGCGCTCGGTGTCCGTGCTGCCGAACGATCTGATCACGAGACCACTGTATAACGGACACCGTCATTAACGGTATACGTTAAACCTAAACTCCACCGCGTTCCGGCACAGACCAACCTCTGACGACATCACGGACGGCAGTACGTCAACCTGCGAGCGTGCGCACACGACTGCCGAAGAAGACGAGGGGCTCTCGCGTCTCATCTCGTTCGAGAGCAAGTACCTCTAGCAGTATGAGTGTGTGATCGCCCGCTTCAACGGCAGTGCGCGGAATGACCTCGATCGTCGCGAGCGCGCCAGCAACAAATGCCGCCTGGCCCATCACTCCCATCTCGACGCCAACGAACCGCGAGGCGGCCGGACGTCGCAGATCGCTCAGCACCTGTTCCTGTCCAGCGCCGAGCACACTGATCCCCCAGCGTTCGGCCTGCCGGAGAACTGGCCAGGTCGTCGATGTGTGCGCGAACGACAGCGAGACGAGCGGCGGCTCCAGCGACAACGAGACGAGCGAGTTCGCGGGCATGCCCACGATCTGCCCGTCGATTTCAGCTGCGACGACCGACAAGCCGGTCGAGAACCCCGCGAGCGTATGGCGCATCCGATCCGGCGTGATCACTTCAACCACTCGCCAAGACCGTACTGGTCGGGGATGCCGAGGTTCTCTCGCAACGTGGATCCCACGTAGTCCTCGGGATAGAGGCCACGATCGCGCAGGATCGGAACCACCTCGTCGACGAACGCGTCGATGCCGTCTTCGTAGACGTCGGGCGACAGCCAGAAGCCGTCGGCGGCACCGGCATCGAACCACTCATTCATGTGATCGGCGTGTACATGCCCCGGACCCACAGTCACCGGATGATAGTCGATGACGCCATGGGCAAGAATGTCACGCGGCGACCACCCCTCGCGCGCCACCTTGAGCGCGATCTCGGAGCGCGGATCCTGAGGTGACGCGTGCGCGATCGCCAGCTGTTCGGGCGTGAGCGGCTCGTCGATGTGCTGCGACTGAATCGGCACGCCGATCATCGCGCTGAGGTGTGGCAAGCGCGCCTCGATGACCTGGCCCGACATTGACATACGCCGGTCGAGTCCTTCGCGCACCGTCGGGGTCACGGTGGTCATGAGGCCGACGATGAACTTCACGTCGTCGGGGTTGCGACCGGCTTCCTCAGCCGCCCGACGCAGCGCTGCGCGCGAAGCGCGAGCCTCGTCGATCGTCCATACTTCGGTGATGAAGCCGCTCGCGTAGCGCCCCGCGATCTCAACCAGAAGGGCTGCCCTCTCCGGCGTTTCGATTGACTGAGCAATCCTTCTCAAGCCGAGGCCGGTTGCCACAGATTTGCTCCAGGAGCGCCCCCACTGCAGGATTCTGTGGCGCGCCATGGCCCTCTGACCTGGGGTTTAGACGTTAAACCTGAACTCCACGACGTCGCCGTCCTGCATGACGTAGTCCTTGCCCTCGAGCCGAGCCTTGCCCTTCGCGCGAGCTTCGATCACCGATCCGGTCGCGACGAGGTCGTCGAACGAGATGACCTCGGCCTTGATGAAGCCCTTCTCGAAGTCCGTGTGGATGACACCGGCGGCCTGCGGAGCCTTCCAGCCCTTGCCGATCGTCCACGCGCGCGCTTCCTTCGGTCCCGCCGTCAGGTAGGTCTGCAGCCCGAGCGTGTCGAAGCCGATGCGCGCGAGCTGGTCGAGTCCCGACTCTTCCTGACCCGTGGATGCCAGGAGCTCGGCGGCATCCTCGGGGTCGAGGTCGATGAGCTCCGACTCGATCTTCGCGTCGAGGAACACGGCCTTCGCCGGGGCGACCAGAGCGTCGAGCTCGGCCTTGCGCGCAGCATCCGTCAGCACTGCCTCATCGACGTTGAAGACGAAGATGAACGGCTTCGCCGTGAGCAGTCCGAGCTCCTTGATCGGTTCGAGGTCGATGCCCGACGCGGACAGCAGCACGCCGCGCTCGAGCGCGTCCTTCGCGGCGCGCGCGGACTCGAGCACCGAGGGGTCGAGCTTGCGGCCCTTGACCTCTTTCTCGTAGCGCGTGATCGCCCGCTCGAGCGTCTCGAGGTCGGCGAGCTGCAGCTCGGCATTGATCGTCTCGAGGTCGTTGCGCGGGTTCACGCCGCCCTCGACGTGAACGACGTCGTCGTCGGTGAAGCCGCGCACGACCTGCGCGATCGCGTCTGCCTCGCGGATGTTCGCGAGGAACTTGTTGCCGAGCCCCTCCCCCTCGCTCGCACCGCGCACGATGCCGGCGATGTCGACGAACGACACAGCGGCGGGCAGGATGCGCTCGGAACCGAAGATCTCGGCGAGCGTCTGCAGCCGCGGATCCGGCAGGTTCACGACCCCGATGTTCGGCTCGATCGTCGCGAACGGGTAGTTCGCCGCGAGAACCTGATTCTTGGTGAGGGCGTTGAAGAGAGTGGACTTGCCGACGTTGGGCAGGCCGACGATGCCGATAGTGAGAGCCACGGGGGTCGAGTCTACTTCGACGGATGCTGCGAATCCCTCGACCCGTCGTTTCGCCACGGCGCGGCGCGCCTGGCGGTTCGGCCGCAGTGCCCGCGTGAGGGTGGTCACGTGCCTCTGGATTTCACCGCGATCGACTTCGAGACGGCGAACTCCAGCAGCGCGTCCGCCTGTGCTGTGGGGCTCGTGCGGGTGCGCGACGGCCAGGTTGTGGAGCAGGCCGGATGGCTCATCCGCCCGCCGGCGGGACACGACGCATTCTTCGAGATCAACACGCGCATCCACGGGATCCGCGCTGAGGACGTGGCGGACGCGCCGACGTGGAGCGAACAGCTCGACGACCTCGCGGCCTTCGCGGGAGCCGACATCCTCGTCGCCCACAACGCCGGATTCGACATGTCCGTGCTGCGACGGGCGTGCGAGGCGACGGGCGACGAGTGCCCGCCCTACCGCTACGCATGCAGCCTGCAGGTCGCACGGAAGGTGTACCAGCTCGAGTCGTATCGGCTGCCTTTCGTCGCCGCCGAAGCCGGCTTCGCCGACTTCGCGCACCACAATGCGACAGCCGACGCCCTCGCGTGCGCGCATGTCATGATCGACGCGGCGCGGCGCATGGGCGCCTCGGACATCGATGCGCTGGCCGCGGGCGCGAGCGTACGGGTGTCACAGATCGCCGTCGCGGCGGAACCTGCGGCGGCGGTCGCGTTCGTCGCCTGAGTCCGGCGGAGCGCGCGGGGTCGCGCGAGCGGATCGCGGACATCGCACCGGTGTCGGAGCGGCGATGTCGGAAGGCCACGGCACGATGGGCGTATGGACGCATTCAGCATCACGCTCGTCGTCATCGGCTGCCTCGTGCTCGGGGCGGTCGCCGGGTGGTTCGGGGGCAGCAGCCGCCGCGCTGCGACGGCTGCGCGCGAGCAGTCCGACCTGCGCGCGCAGCTCGCCGCCGCCGACGCGGCGCGGCTGGGGGTGCAGGCGCAGCTCGACCACCAGCACGCCCTCTACCGCGAACTCGCCGCCCAGACCCGCACCGACCAGGCCGCACGCGAAGAGCGTGAGCGACGCGAGCAGGCGGTGCTGCGCGCGCTCGCCCCGGTGCAGGAGTCGTTGCAGACCATGCAGTCCAAAGTCGACGATCTCGAACGCGACCGACACTCGCAGTTCGGGGCGCTGGCAGAGCAGCTGCGTCGCGCGCACGAGTCCGACGAAGTCCTGCGGGCCACGACCGAATCGCTCGCCGGCGCACTGCGGTCGGGGGTCACCCGCGGGGTCTGGGGCGAGACCCAGCTGCGCCGCGTCGTCGAAGCCGCCGGCCTCATGCGCTACGTCGACTTCGATCTGCAGACCACGATCGAGTCGGATGCCGGTGCGGGACGCCCCGACATGGTGATCCGGCTTCCCGGCGAGAAGGCGATCGCCGTCGACGCCAAGGTGCCCCTCGATGCGTATCTCGAAGCGAGCTCGATACCCCTGACGGCGCAGGGCGCCGAAGCTGCGCGCCGGCGCACGCTGCTCGACAAGCACGTCAAAGCAGTCCGGGCGCACGTGGATGCCCTCGCGAAGAAGGCGTACTGGTCAGGACTCGCCTCGAGCCCCGAGTTCGTGGTCTGCTTCGTGCCGAGCGAGTCGCTCCTCGCGGCAGCCCTCGAAGAAGACCCCGCGCTGCTCGATCACGCCTTCGCGAAGCGCGTCGCCCTCGCGTCACCGGTCAACCTGTGGGCGGTGCTGAAGACGGTGGCCTACGCGTGGACGCAGCAGGATGTCACGCTGGAGGCCCGCGCGCTGTTCGACCTCGGCAACCAGCTGTACGAACGACTGGGGCTGCTGGCCGGTCACGCCGACGATCTGCGACGCGCGATCGAGCGGACGGTCGACAGCTACAACAAGTTCGCCGGCTCGCTCGAGTCGCGCGTGCTCGTCACGGCGCGACGATTCCCCGGGATCGACGAGACCAAGCTCGACGCCGTGTCCGCACCCGCCGCGATCGAGAAGTCGACGCGACGACTGACCGCTCCCGAACTGCTCGAAGGTCTCGAAGCGTCAGACAGGATCGAGTCGAGCGCCGCCGACGTGGGCGAACTGCGCGAGCGACTCACCCTGCCGGAGTAAGCCTCAGGCTCCACCCGGAACAAAACTCAACAGCGTGATCACCGCCGCCGAGACGAACACGAAGGCCCCGATCATCCACCAGGGACTCGGCTCGTGACCCTCGTCACGCCGCACGCGCAGCAGCACATCCGGCCGGCGTGCGGGGTCGAGTGCGTCGGCGACGACGGCGTGGGCTCCGGTCTGCGGACCCGTGGTGCCTGATTGCGGTGACATCGAGAGCCTCCTCGAATCGGGGAACAGCGACGTGTCGTCGCTGACACCACTGCCGATTGTGCCAGACGCGCCCGAGAAAACCCGGCAAGCCGCATCACATCAGCCACTCGAGTCACAGCGGTCACACCGAGTACACCCCGGAAAGATCCGAGAATCGCAGGTCAGAGCGGGATCAGAGCCACTTCGACACGAGGTGCTCCGACGACACGCGGCGCAGCGTGCCCGACGCTCCGCGCAGCACGACGCTCTCGGTGTACACGTACTGGTCGTCGCGACTCACGCCGGCGACGAGCTGTCCGTCGGTGACTCCTGTCGCGACGAAGATCGTGTTGTTGCCGCGCACCAGGTCGTCGGCCTCGTACACGTGATCCCCGAGCTTGAGGCCCGCGTCGATGCCGCGCTGCTTCTCGTCGTCGTCGCGTGCCCACAGGCGCCCCTGGATGTGCCCGCCGAGTGCCTTGATGGCACACGCCGTCACGATGCCCTCGGGGCTTCCCCCGACGCCGACGCACATGTCGGTGCGCGAGTTGTGCCGCGCCGCGTTGATCCCGCCGGCGACGTCGCCGTCGGTCATCAGGCGCGTACCGGCTCCGGCTTCGCGGATCTCATCGATGAGCTGCTCGTGGCGCGGGCGATGCAGCACCGAGACGACCATCTCGTCGATCGGCTTGCCCAGCGCCTTCGCGAGCAGACGGATGTTCTCGCCGATCGGCAGACGGATGTCGACGACCCCGACGCCGGCGGGGCCGGTCACGAGCTTGTCCATGTAGAACACGGTCGAGGCATCGAGCATCGTGCCGCTGTCCGAGACCGCGATGACCGACAGGGCGTTGTTGCGCCCTGCGGCGGTGAGCGACGTGCCGTCGATCGGGTCGACCGCGACGTCGCACTTCGGCCCGCGGCCGTTGCCGACGCGCTCGCCGTTGAAGAGCATGGGCGCTTCGTCCTTCTCGCCCTCGCCGATCACGATCGTGCCGTCGAAGTTCACCGTCGTGAAGAACGCGCGCATCGCGTCGACGGCCGCGCCGTCGGCATCCTCTTTCCGCCCACGACCGATGAAGGGCACGGCGCGGATCGCGGCGGCCTCCGTCGCACGGACGAGCTCGAGAGCGAGATTTCGGTCGGGATGCAGCGGACTCATGTCGGCGGTCAGACTCACCATGGCGCCAGCCTATTCCAGCAGCGAGGAGAACCCGCGCCGTTTCACGCGCCGACCACGGAAGGAATTCACGAACTTTCACGCACGGCAGGTCAGGGTGAAGCCGTGCACGACTACCCGGCCGCCGTCTGCCCCCTTCGCTAAAGTCGAAGGTACGCGAGAGCCCATCGACCGCTAGGAGCACTCATGCCCGTCGCCACCCCCGACCAATACGCCGAGATGCTGGACCGCGCGAAGGCCGGAGGCTTCGCGTACCCCGCCATCAACGTTTCGAGCTCGCAGACGATCAACGCCGTTCTCCAAGGCCTCACCGAGGCCGGGTCCGACGGCATCCTGCAGGTCACGACCGGCGGCGCCGACTACTTCGCCGGACACACGGTCAAGGCCCGCGCGACCGGCGCGCTCGCTTTCGCGCGCTACGTCACCGAAGTCGCCAAGAACTACCCCGTCACGGTCGCGCTGCACACGGACCACTGCCCGAAAGAGGCGTTGCCGAGCTTCGTCATGCCCCTCATCGAGGCATCCGAAGAAGAAGTGCGCGCGGGGCGCAACCCGATCTTCCAGTCGCACATGTGGGACGGCTCGGCCGTGCCGCTCGACGAGAACATCGAGATCGCGAAAGACCTCCTGCCGCGCCTGAAGAACATCAACGCGATCCTCGAGGTCGAGATCGGGGTCGTCGGCGGCGAAGAGGACGGTGTCACGCACGAGGGCTCCAACGAAGCCCTCTATACGACCGTCGCCGATGTGACGAAGGCCGTCGAGGCCCTCGGTCTCGGCGAGAACGGCCGCTACATCTCCGCGCTGACGTTCGGCAACGTGCACGGCGTCTACAAGCCCGGCAACGTCAAGCTGCGCCCCGAACTGCTCGGCGAGATCCAAGAGGGCATCGCCGCGAAGTTCGGCACGGGCCCGAAGCCCCTCGATCTCGTCTTCCACGGCGGCAGCGGGTCCAGCGACGAAGAGATCGCCACTGCCGTCGCCAACGGCGTCATCAAGATGAACATCGACACCGACACCCAGTACGCGTTCACCCGCTCGATCGCGGGGTACATGTTCTCGAACTACGAGGGCGTCCTCAAGGTCGACGGCGAGGTCGGAAACAAGAAGCAGTACGACCCGCGGGCATGGGGCAAGATCGCGGAATCCGCGATGGCCGCCCGCGTCGTCGAAGCGACGCAGCAGCTCGGATCGCACGGCAAGAGCCTCGGCGCGTGACGGCTTCCGCCGAGACTGTCGCTTCCGCTCGCTGAGCCTGTCGCTTCCGGTCGCCGAGACTGTCGCTTCTGGTCGCTGAGCCTGTCGAAGTGCGGATGCCGCGGCCCGGCCGGGTCGCGGCATCCGTCATCTGCGCGCAGAAGCCTCAGGGCGCTCGGAAGACCTCGAGCACGGTCGGGGCGTCCTCCGGGCGGTGCGTCACGACGATCTCGTCGCCCGCCTGCACGCGTCCGGTCGTCACGACCCGCAGGTAGGGACCGAGGCGTCCGGCGGCGGAGAAGCGCTTGACCCATCCCCGCTCGTCGTCGCCGCCGACCCAGCGCGCGAACGTCTGGCAGGGCGTGCGCGGCATCGTCACCTCGACCTCGACGCGATCGCCGATGCGCCAGCGCTCTCCGATGCGCGCGGCGTTGACGTCGATCCCCTCGGTGCGCAGGTTCTCACCGAACCAGCCGGGCGCGAGCTGTCGACCGAGCTCGCTCTCCCAGAACCGGGCGTCTTCCTGGGCGTACGCGTAGACGGCCTTGTCGAGCCCGCCGTGGTGTTTGCGATCGGCCTGCACGTCGGCGTACACGCCATAGGCGCCGATCCGCACGGGGCCCGCCACGGCGCGCTTGTCGATGCCGGTGACGCCGACCGACCCGACATCGGAGCGCAGCTGGTGCACAGCGCAGACGGCGACGAGTCGAGGCGTGGTCATCGGACCGACGTGACGTATTCCTGGAATGCGGGGTCGCCCATGAGCGGCACCATGAGGCACAGGCTCACGATGAAGAACGTCACGACGCCGCCGACGATCGGAATCCACCACGACACGCGGCCCGCTTTCAGCCGCTTCCACGACAGCATGAACGTCGCGATGTAGCCGGCGACGAGGACGATCGCCGCGATGAGGCCCCACTGCCGCGCAGCCGCGAGGTTGGTGAACGCGCCATCGATGCCGAGCAGTTCGTAGGAGTTCTCGAGCGCGGACGCCAGGTCGAGGTAGCTGAACAGCGAGATCAGCACATTGGCCGCGCCGACCGCGAGCAGCAGGATCGTCGCGAGCCGATTCGCCGGCGATACGCTGCGGCGCGGTTCCGGCCCGGGCGCGGCGGCGATCGGTTCGGGATCGGATGCCTCGGGCACGACACCCGCCGAGAGAGCTTCGGTCACGTCGGGCTGCTGGATGCGGGCGCGCTGCTCTTCGGGCGACGCGTACTCGCCGAACCTCGGCCGTTGCCGGCCGTCGGGCCCTACTTCGGGCGCGTAATCGCTCACGCGCGGATCCGCCCGCCGACAGCGCGGGGGTCGCGCTTGCCGTTGACATCCTGCCGCAGCTCCTTGGGGAGCGAGAAGAGCAGATCCTCCTCGGCCGTGCGCACCTCCTCGACGTCGACGTAGCCCGCGTACGCGAGGTCTTCGAGCACTTGCTGCACGAGCACTTCGGGTACCGAAGCGCCACTGGTCACCCCGACCGTCTCGACGCCGTCGAACCACGCCTGCTCGATCTCGTCGGCGTAGTCGACGCGATACGCCGCCTTCGCGCCGTACTCGAGCGCTACTTCGACCAGTCGCACACTGTTGGAGGAGTTCGCGGATCCGACGACGATGACGAGGTCGGCATCCTTCGCGACCTTCTTGATGGCCACCTGACGGTTCTGCGTCGCGTAGCAGATGTCATCCGACGGCGGGTCCTGCAGGTGCGGGAAACGCACGCGCAGACGCCGCACGGTCTCCATCGTCTCGTCGACCGACAGCGTCGTCTGGGACAGCCACACGATCTTGGAGGAGTCCTTGACCTCGATCGTGTCGGCTTCGTCGGGAGAGTTCACGATCGTGACGCGCTCGGGAGCGTGGCCCGCCGTTCCCTCGACCTCTTCGTGGCCCTCGTGGCCGATCAGCAGGATCTCGAAGTCGTCCCGCGCGAAGCGCACCGCCTCGCGGTGCACCTTCGTCACGAGCGGGCACGTCGCGTCGATCGCGCTCAGGCCTCGATCGGATGCCGCGTTGACGACGGCGGGAGAGACGCCGTGCGCACTGAAGACGATGTGCGCACCCGCGGGCACCTCGTCGACCTCTTCGACGAAGATCGCTCCGCGCTGCTCGAGCTCGGTCACGACGTGGATGTTGTGCACGATCTGCTTGCGCACGTAGACGGGCGCCCCGTACCGCTCGAGAGCCTTCTCGACGGCGACCACCGCTCGGTCGACACCGGCGCAGTATCCGCGCGGGGCGGCGAGCAGCACCTTCTTGTGTCCGGGCACGGGGATATCCTGGAGACGCTCGCGCCGCCGCGGAACGCGGGGCACCGCCATCCGCACGATCGGGTTCGCAGACACAGCAGTCACGTGCATGAGTCTACGGCCGGACACCTGAACGAAGGCCGGGTCACGCCGCGACGCGCGCCCGCACGAGAGGACCGCATGACGACCTTCCAGGCCGCCCCTGTGCCGGGCGAGGCTCCCCCGCCCGATTCCGTGCACCCGCGCGAGTCGTCCCGCGAGTCGCCGACGTCGGTCTCCCGGCTCAACGACACGATCCGCGGATTCGTCACGAAATGGGGCTCGGTGTGGGTCGAAGGCGAGATCACCTCGTGGAACCTGCGCGGCGGCAACGCCTTCGGGCGGCTGAAGGACCTCACGACGGACGCTGCGATCTCGTTCCGCCTGTGGTCCTCGACGCGCGAGCGCCTGCCGGCCGACCTCAAGGTGGGCGACCACGTCGTCGCGTGCGTCAAGGCCGACTACTTCGGGCGCACGGGCGACTTCAGCTTCGCCGTGTCGGCGATGCGCCACGTGGGCTTGGGCGACCAGCTCGAGAAGCTCGAGCGTCTGCGCGCGCAACTGAGGTCGGAGGGACTGTTCGATCCCGCCCGCAAGCGGCCGCTGCCGTTCCTCCCCCACCTCATCGGCCTCATCACGGGCGAGAACTCCGACGCTGAGAAGGACGTGCATCGCAACGCCGAGCTGCGCTGGCCGCACGTGCGCTTCCGCACGATCCACGCCGCCGTGCAGGGTGACCGGTGCGTGCCCGAGACGCTCGTGGCGCTTCGGACCCTCGATGCCGACCCCGAAGTCGACGTCATCATCGTCGCGCGGGGCGGGGGCGATCCGCAGACCCTGCTGGGGTTCAGCGACGAGCGCCTCGTGCGGGCCGTCGCCGCGGCATCCACTCCCGTCGTGAGCGCGATCGGACACGAAAACGACCACCCGATCCTCGACGACGTCGCCGACCTGCGGGCGTCCACGCCGACCGACGCGGCCAAGCGGGTCGTGCCCGACGTCGCCGAGCAGCGCGCGTACGTCGCGCAGCTGCGCGCGCGCCTGACGACACGGCTGACGCAGCGCATCGGCCACGACATCGCACAGCTCGAACAGCTGCGCTCACGTCCCGTGCTGCGTTCGCCCGAATCGCTCTTGACCACGCGCGCGCACGAGCTGCACCTGCAGTGCGCGCGAGGTCGCGACGTCATCGACCGAGCCCTGGAACGACAGAGCCGCCGCACCGCCGAGCTGCGGGCGACGCTGCGCGCACTGTCCCCCGCTGCGACGCTGGCGCGCGGCTACGCGATCGCGCACCTCGGCGACGGCGTGATCGTGCGCGATGCCGAGCAGGCTCCGGCGGGAGCACATGTCGCCGTCACGGTCGCGCGAGGGTCGTTCGCCGCGCGGTCGGAGGGCCCGCTGGACGAAGGGGATGCGGCGGGGGCCTCGCCCGCTGCGAACTAGGATGGAGCCCATGACCGACTCGACCGCCGCGGCAGTCTCGGACCTCTCGTTCGAGCAGGCGCGCGACGAACTCGTCCGCGTCGTCGCCGAGCTCGAACAGGGTGCTCCGACCCTCGAGCACTCGCTCGCACTGTGGGAGCGCGGCGAAGCGCTCGCGGCTCGGTGCGAAGAGTGGCTGCTGGGCGCCAAACGCCGGCTCGAGGCCGCGCGCAGCACATCCGAGCCGGACGCGGAGGCGTGATGGCCCCGCGCCAACCACGGGTCGTGGCCGAGCTCGGCCGCCCTGAGACACCCGACGAGACCGCCAGCCGCAAGGCCGAGGCGTCCCGCGTCTACCGGTCGAGCCAGACCACGCGCAACCTCATCGCGGCGCTGCTCGTGACGATCGCGATCGTCGCGGTCATCGTGCTGGGCGTGCCCCGCGGCACCCCTCCGCCGCAGGATCCGATCGACGTCGCGGCGACGGCCGAGAGCATCGGCGTCGCCGAGGGCCACACAGCGATCGCCCCCGATCTGCCGGCGGCGGATTGGGTCGTCAACCGCGCGGCGGTCGAGGGCGACGGCTCGGTCCGCGCTTGGACGATCGTCTACGCCCCCGCCGACGAAGACATCCCCGGCTTCCTCCGCGTCGCGCAGGCCTTCGACGCCGACGACGGCTGGGCTGCCCGGATCCTGTCGGGCTCGGCACCGACCGGCACGCAGTCCATCGGCGGCGTGACCTGGGACCGTTACGATCTCGACGCCTCGCGCACCGGCAACATCACGGTCGCCCTCGGTGCGACCGCCGGCGACGACACGATCCTCATCTACGGCACCGCTGCCGACCCCCTGCTCGAAGACATGGCGGCCGCGGTCGCCGACGAAGTGCTGGCTCTGCGAAAGGACGCCGAATGAACGGGATGCCGACACCGCAAGAAGCGTGGGACGAGATGCGGCGCGGCAACGAGCGATTCGTGGCAGGCGCACCCCGCCACCCTCATCAGGGTGCCGATCGCCGGCACGAGCTCGCCACGGGGCAGCGTCCGCACGCGACCCTCTTCGGGTGCTCGGACTCGCGCCTCGCGGCCGAGATCATCTTCGACAAGGGCCTGGGCGACCTGTTCGTCATCCGGAACGTCGGCCAGGTGATCTCGGAGTCGGTCGTGGGCAGCATCGAGTACGCCGTCGAGGTGCTCGAAGTCCCCCTCATCGTCGTCCTCGGCCACGACGAGTGCGGCGCCGTCGCCGCTGCGATCGAGAGCACACAGCTCGACGCCCCCGCGCTCGCACCGCAGATCTGGCGTCAGATCGCGCCCATCGTGCCCGCCGCGCGACGCGTGATCCGCGAGCAGACGGTGCACGGCATCCGGCCCGAGAAGGTGGACCCCGAGCTCGTCGGCCGAGAGCATCTGCGCGACACCGTCTCGTCGCTGCTCAACGCGTCCGAGCTCATCAGCCTGGCCGTCGCCGAGCAGCGCGTCGGCATCGTGGGCGCCAACTACCGCCTGGCCGAGGGGCTCGCCGCCCCGGCCATCAGCCTCGGCGTCTCGACCGACGCCTGACCCACCCAGATACGAGAGGAACGACGCCGTGACCGACATCGAGTACCGCATCGAGCACGACACCATGGGAGAAGTCCGGGTGCCCAAGGACGCTCTCTATGCCGCGCAGACGCAGCGCGCCGTCGAGAACTTCCCGATCTCCGGAGACCGCCTCGAGCCGGCGCAGATCGCCGCTCTCGCGCGTATCAAGAAGGCCGCGGCTCTCGCGAACGCCGAGCTCGGCACGCTGGACTCCGGAGTCGCGAACGCGATCGCTCGCGCCGCGGACCGCATCATCGCGGGTGAGTTCGCCGACCAGTTCCCGATCGACGTCTATCAGACCGGCAGCGGCACGTCGTCGAACATGAACATGAACGAGGTGCTCGCCAAGCTCGCGACGCTCGACCTCGGGCAGCCGGTGCACCCCAACGATCACGTCAACGCGTCGCAGTCGTCGAACGACGTGTTCCCGACGTCGGTGCACATCGCCGTGACGCAGGAACTCATCGACGACCTCATCCCGGGTCTGGACCACCTCGCCGTCGCGCTCGAGGCGAAGGCCGAGGCATGGCGCAACGTCGTCAAGTCGGGCCGCACGCACCTCATGGACGCCACCCCCGTCACCCTCGGCCAGGAGTTCGGCGGCTACGCCCGGCAGATCCGCCTGGGCATCGAGCGGGTGCAGGCCGTTCTTCCGCGCGTCGCCGAGGTTCCCCTCGGCGGCACCGCCGTCGGCACCGGCATCAACACGCCGCTCGGGTTCCCGCAGAAGGTGCTCGAGCTCATCGTGAACGACACCGAGCTGCCCATCACCGAGGCGAAGGACCACTTCGAGGCGCAGGCGAACCGCGACGGTCTGGTCGAAGCATCCGGCGCCCTGCGCACGGTCGCCGTCTCGCTCACCAAGATCAACAACGACATCCGCTGGATGGGGTCGGGGCCCAACACGGGTCTGGGCGAGCTGCACATCCCCGACCTGCAGCCGGGCTCCTCGATCATGCCCGGCAAGGTCAACCCCGTCGTGCCCGAAGCCGTGCTCATGGTGTGTGCGCGGGTCATCGGCAACGACGCCACGATCGCCTGGGCCGGCGCGTCCGGCTCGTTCGAGCTCAATGTCGCGATCCCCGTCATGGGCTCGGCGCTGCTCGAGTCGATCGAGCTGCTCGCCAACGCGTCCCGCCTGCTCGCCGACAAGACGATCGACGGGCTCGAGGCCAACGTCGACCGCGCGGCGGCCTTCGCCGGCATGTCGCCGTCGATCGTGACGCCCCTCAACAAGCTCATCGGATACGAGGCTGCGGCCAAGATCGCGAAGCACTCGGTCGCCAACGGGATCACGGTGCGCGAGGCCGTCCTCGACCTCGGCTACGTCGAACGGGGCGAGCTGACGATCGAACAGCTCGACGAGAAGCTCGACCTGCTGTCGATGACCCATCCCGGCTGATCGGATTCGAACACCACACGGGCGCTCCGGGGTCCATAATCAGGGAGTGGCCCGAACACCACGCCCGATCTCCGCGCGCGTCCGCATCCTTGGTGCGGTGCTTGTCGTCGCCTGCGTCGGGCTCGCGATCGTCGGCGGGGTGACGTTCCTCGTGCAGCGCGCCTGGGTCGTCACCGAGATCACCGAGCGCCTCGAGGCGCAGGTCGCACGGCTGCAGACGGTGGCCGACGCCCCGACGTCGTCGACCCCCCAGGACGGGTCGGCGCAGACGGCGGTCGAGAACATCGCCGTCGCCGACTTCCCGTCCGTCGACGCGTATCTCGAGGCGGTCGTCGCGCGTCTCGTGCCCGCCCGGAACGAGGCCTCGATGGCGATCGTCGACGGCGTCCCCCGGTTCGTGCCGTCGACGCTGTCGGGCTTCGACATCTCGGACGACCAGGACTTCACCGACCGCGTCGTCGCCGAGACGGCGTCGGGCGCCACGGTGATCGGCACGGCGGTGACCCCACGCGGATCGCTGCGCTACATCGCGATCCCGATCCGCATGGACGGCGACCCGCAGGAAGGCGTGTATGTGCGCGCCGTCGACATGGAGGCCGAGCTCGAGCCGGTGACGGCGGCCATCGCGACCTACGGCATCGCCGCCGTCGTCGTGCTCGTCGCGATGGGCGTCGTGGGCTGGTTCGTCACGGGACGCCTGCTCTCGCCGATCCGGCATCTGCGCGAGACGGCCGACACCATCACCCTGACCGACCTGTCGCCGCGCCTGCCCGCCGTCGGTAACGACGAGATCGCCGACATGTCGCGCACCGTCAACTCGATGCTCGACCGTCTCGAGGGTTCGGTCGACGTGCAGCGTCAGCTGCTCGACGATGTGCGCCACGAGCTGAAGACACCCATCACGATCGTGCGGGGCCACCTCGAGCTCATGAATCCGAGGGATGCCGCCGATGTGACCAGCGCCCGGCAGCTGGGCATCGCGGAGCTCGACCGCATGACGCGGCTCGTCGAGGACATCGACCTGCTCGCGAGCGTCGAGGGGGGCTCGTTCGCCGTCGACCGCATCGATCTGGCCGCCCTCACGCAACGCGTCGGCGAGCTCGTCGCCGTCATCCCCGGGCACGTCTGGCGGGTCGAGCACGTCGCACGCGGCCGCATGATGGGCGACCACGACCGGTTGCTGCAGGCGTGGCTGCAGCTCGCCGACAACGCCGCCAAGTACACCGCCGAGGGTTCGGCCATCGAGCTCGGCAGCGACAAGGACGCCACCGGCATCCGTCTCTGGGTGCGAGACCACGGCAGCGGCATCCCCCCGGCGCAGCGGCACCGCATCTTCCGCCGCTTCGATCGCGCGCACGGCAAGCGCAGCGTCGGCGGATCCGGCCTGGGCCTGGCGATCGTCGATGCGATCGCCAAGGCGCACGGCGGACACTGCGCCGTCACGGACTCCCCCGGCGGCGGCGCGACCTTCACGATCCACCTCCCCGTCCCGGTCTCGACGACGGAGTTCCCCGCACCCGTCCGCGCCGGCGACGTCGTGCTGCAGCGAGAGGCTTCGGGATGACCACCATTCTGATCATCGAGGACGAACCGCACATCGCGGCGTTCATCGCGCGGGGGCTGAAGACCGCCGGCTACGACACGATCCTCGTCGAAGACGGCGCCGAGGGGCTCGAGGCCGCCCTCAGCGGCGCGGCCGATCTCGTGCTGCTGGACATCGGGCTTCCGACGATGGACGGCCTCGAGGTGCTCCGCGAGCTGCGCGCGCGGGACACCGGGATCCCGGTCATCATGCTGACCGCGCGGTCGAGCACGCGCGACACGGTCGAGGGTCTGGATGCCGGTGCGAGCGACTACGTCGCCAAGCCCTTCACGTTCGACGAACTCCTCGCGCGCGTGCGCTCACGGCTCCGCGAATCCGCCCAGCAAACCGGCATGCTGGTGAGCCACGGCGACGTCGTGCTCGACGTGCTCGCACGCCGCGTGACCGTCGCGGGGGTCGCCGTCGAGCTCTCGGCACGCGAGTTCGCCCTCGCCGAGCAGTTCCTGCGCCATGCGGGCAGCGTGCTCAGTCGCGAGCAGCTGCTCAGCAGCGTCTGGGGGCTCGACTTCGATCCCGGTTCCAACGTCGTCGACGTCTACGTCCGCTACCTGCGGGGCAAGCTCGGTGCACACCACATCACGACCGTGCGCGGCGAGGGCTACCGCTGGGAATAGTCCCGCGCACGAGAGAAGCCCCCGACGCTGGGGACGTCGGGGGCTGGAAGGCCGGTCTTGGGGGAAGCCGGCCGCACATCAATCGCGGAAGTCTGGGGAACCGTGCGATCGATCTCTCTTCGAGCCGTCTCCGGTCAGGGGTTTCTCGGAAACGGACGGTGTCACCGCCGGAGCGGAGGTCTGGGGGCGCGGCTTCGCCTCGCCGAAGCGGCTGGGGCGATCTTCGCGACCGTAGCTATCGTCGTGGTCGTCGGGACGCGCGGGATGTGAGCGGTCGCCGTCGTCGCCTCGATCGGGGCGTGTCGCGGGGGCGGGGGGAAGCGCCGCCGCGGGCGGCGCAGCGGGCGAGATGACCACCGGCGCAGGCGCGGGCACGGTGCGCGTGACGGGCGGGTCCGCCTCGTGCGGCACGGCGGGAGCGACGACATCGACCGGCGGTGCCGCCTCGGTCGGCGGGGCCGGGGGTGGGGCGGGGATGTGCGTCGTCAGCGGACCGACGGGCTCGACGACAGGGTCCGTGACCGGCTCGGTCACGGCAGACACGTCGGCGGGCCCGGCAGCGGGGCGCGGAGTGACGGTGAGCTGCGGTGCGGGCCGCACGTGGACCATGGCGGATTCGACCGGTTCGCCGGGCGATTCCGCGAGAACGGCGGTGTTGGTCACGGCCACGGTGGCGACGACGGCGGCCGTCACCGCGAACGCGGTCGTGCCTCCGATCGCGATCCGTGCACGCGTGTCCACGAGAGCCCCCTTCGAGTCCGCGATTTCACGGACCCTTCAATGGTGACAGAGCGCGCCCCCTGCGTGACCCCCTTCCGGGTGAGACTTCTCTCATGCCGGCATTCGGCTTCAGGCCATCTCACCGGCCTCGAGGAGGTCGGTGACGAGCGCTGCGATCGCCGAGCGCTCGGATCTGGTGAGGGTCACGTGTGCGAACAGTCCGTGTCCCTTCAGCGTCTCGATGACCGACGCCACACCGTCGTGCCGCCCCACGCGCAGGTTGTCGCGCTGCCCGACGTCGTGTGTGAGCACGACCCGAGAGTTCTGCCCGATACGACTGAGGACCGTCAGCAGGACATTGCGTTCGAGCGACTGCGCTTCGTCGACGATGACGAACGCGTCGTGCAGCGACCGCCCGCGGATGTGCGTCAGGGGCAGCACCTCGAGCAGGCCTCGCTCGATCACTTCGTCCAGCACGTTGCCCGAGACGACCGATCCGAGCGTGTCGTAGACCGCCTGTCCCCACGGGTTCATCTTCTCCTCCTGGTCCCCCGGCAGGTATCCGAGCTCCTGCCCGCCGACGGCGAACAGCGGCCGGAAGACGATGATGCGCTTCTGCTGCTGGCGCTCGAGCACGGCCTCGAGGCCGGCACACAGGGCGAGGGCCGATTTGCCGGTGCCCGCGCGGCCTCCGAGCGACACGATGCCGACTTCGGGATCCAGCAGCAGGTCGATCGCGATGCGCTGCTCGGCGGAGCGGCCATGCAGCCCGAAGACCTCGCGGTCCCCGCGCACGAGTGCGAACGATCCGTCGCCCGTCACCCGGCCGAGCGCCGATCCGCGCTCGGAGTGCACGATGAGTCCTGTGTTGACGGGGAGCCCGTGCACGTCGGCGCTCTCGGCGACTTCGCTCTCGTACAGGTCGCTCATCTCGTCGCCCGAGACGTGGATGTCGGCGATGCCCGTCCACCCCGAGTCGACCGCCTGCTCGGCGAGGTACTCCTCGGCGCTCACGCCGAGCGATGCCGCCTTCACGCGCATCGGGAGGTCCTTCGAGACGACGGTGACCTCGTGCCCGTCCTGCGCGAGGTGCATCGCGATCGCGAGGATGCGGGTGTCGTTGTCGCCCAGGCGCATGCCCTGGGGCAGCACGGTCGCGTCGGTGTTCGACAGCTCGACGCGCAGCGAGCCGCCCTCGCCCACGGGCACGGGGAAGTCGAGGCGGCCGTGCTCGACGCGCAGCTCGTCGAGGTGACGCAGCGCCTGACGCGCGAAGTACCCGATCTCGGGATCGTGACGTTTGCCCTCGAGTTCGGTGATGACGACGACCGGGATCACGACGCTGTGCTCGGCGAAGCGGAAGAACGCCCGCGGATCGCTCAGCAGCACCGAGGTGTCCAAGACGTAGGTGCGCAGCGTCTGGTCGGTCGGATCGACGCCCGACAGTTCCTGATCGCTCTGCTTGTGTGGTGCTCGTGTGGTCACAACCCACTCCCCGCCCCCGGGTGGAGAACCCGGCAGTCACGAGTCGACCAGGTGTCACGAGTCGCGATCCATGGGGCCGACCCGACCGGGCACGGTGCCCGATGCGACGAACGTACGTCTGCCGTGCGGCATCCGGCGCGTCCGACACGCCGCCGACGGGTTACGCGTCGGTGAACACGCGTGTCACCACACGCGCGCCGCAGCGAAGGCCGCGAGGGCGTCGCCGAAGAGCCGCAGCGTGTCTGCGGTCGTTCCGACGTGCGGTGACACGCGCACCTTACCGAAGCGCGCCGTGACGGTGAGGCCGTGGTTCTCGAGCGACGCGGCGAGAGGAGCGGCATCCTGCGGCGCGGGGGCGAGCGTCACGATCCCGCCGCGATGCCGGGCTTCGCGCGGGGTGACGACGGGCACGTCGTAGCGCTCCGCCGTGCGGACGACCTCGGCGGTGCGCCCCGCGAGCTCCGCCTCGATCGCGGCGACGCCGACGTCGCGCACGTCGCGCAGGGCGGTCGCGAGACGCGCTGCGGCGAGGGTGTCGGGGTACGCGACCGTGAACGAGCGGGCGGATGCCGCCGGCAGAGGCACGACGTCGGAGAGCGGATCCCCCTCGACGCCTGCGAAACCCGAGAGCACCGGCTCGAGCCGCTCGAGCGCGCGTTCGCCGAACCATGCGAACCCCGTGCCCTTGCCGGCGCGCAGCCACTTGTAGCCGTTGGCGCAGACCACGTCGGCGGCGAGGTAGTCCGCCTCCACGGCGCCGAAGCCCTGCACGGCGTCGACGATGAGCAGGCGGTCTCCGATGACGTCGCGCAGCGCCGTCAGGTCGGCTCGATAGCCCGTGCGGAAGTCGACGAGGCTCACGGCGACGGCACGCGTGTCGTCGGTCAGCGCAGCGCGCACGACGTCGGGCGTGACGAACCCGTCGTCGGGCTCGACCCACTGCGGCGTGATGAATCCGCGTGCGTCGCTCGCGCGCGTCGCCGCGACCGTGAGCGACGGGAACTCGCCGCGCGAGAGCACGAGACCGCCGCCGGTCAGCCCGTACAGCGCGTGCATGAGGCCGTACGTCGTCGACGGCTGCAGCGTCACCTCGTCGGGGTCCGTCCCCATGAGCTCGGCGATGAGCTCCTTCGCCTCGCGAACGTGGTCGGCGACGAGTTCGATGCTCGAGCGGCGAGCCGAGCCGAGCATCTCGATGTCAGCCTGCGCCTCGCTGCGCACCGAGGGCGAGAGCGGGCCGAACGCGGCCCAGTCGAGATAGCCCGGTTCGCCGTCGAACGACTGCTGGAACGCCTCGAGGTCCATCATCGTCAGCCTCCGAATCGGCGGTCGCGATCGGTGTAGTCGCGGATCGCCCGCAGGAAGTCGACCTCTCGCAGGTCGGGCCCCAGCGCCTCGACGAAGTAGAACTCCGAGTGCGCGGACTGCCAGAGCAGGAAGTCGCTCAGTCGCTGCTCGCCCGACGTGCGGATGACGAGGTCGGGGTCCGGTTGCCCCCCCGTGTAGAGGTGCTCGCCGATCTGCTCGGGAGTGAGGCTCTCGGCGAGCTCCTCGAACGATCCGCCCGAGGTCGAGTGCGCCGCGATGATGCTGCGCACCGCGTCGACGATCTCGCCCCGACCGCCGTAGCCGACGGCGAGGTTCACGTGCAGCCCCGTATTGCCCTTCGTGCGCTCCTGCGCATCGTCGAGCACGCGCGCCAGATCCGGCGGCAGCAGCTCCGACCGGCCCACGTGCTGCACGCGCCAGTCGCGTTCGCGCGACAGTCCGTCGGCGAGTTCGGCGATGATGTCGATGAGATCGGACAGCTCGCGGGAATCCCGCTTGACCAGGTTGTCGTTGGAGAGCAGGTACAGCGAGACGACGTCGACGCCGATCTCGTCGCACCAGCCGAGGAAGTCGCGCATCTTCGCCGCACCGGCACGGTGCCCGTGCGCGGCCGACTCGTAGCCGAGCTGCCGCGCCCAGCGCCGGTTGCCGTCGATCATCATCGCGACATGCCGCGGCACCGCCGCTGCATCCAACCGGCGACGGAGCCGGTTGATATACAGGCGATAGAGGGGCCCTCGGCCCTCGTTCGACGAAGCGCGCGCCACACGCCTACGCTACCGCCCGCGGGCACGCGGCATGTTCGTCACGGCATACACCGACGCGTAGCCTGAGCACGTGACCAGCCGCAGCGGTGTTCCCGCAGAACCCGATGTCCCGGGACTGCCTCTCATGGAGGCCGCGGCCGTCGATGCCGCGACGCCTGAGATCCGGCCGACCTGGCGCGGCTGGATCCATGCCGCGACCTTCCCCGTCGCGATCGTCGCGGGGATCGTGCTCATCGTGCTGGCGCAGGGCGGCCCCGCGAAGTGGGCTTCCGCCGTCTTCATGGCGACGTCGCTGCTGCTGTTCGGCAACTCCGCGCTCTATCACCGGTTCGACTGGGGTCCGAAGACGAGGATCATCCTCAAGCGGATCGACCACGCCAACATCCTGCTGCTCATCGCCGGCACCTACACGCCGATCGCCGTCCTCGCGCTGCCGACGTCGCAGACCGTCATCCTGCTCTCGCTCGCGTGGGGCGGCGCGCTCCTGGGGATCCTGTTCCGGGTGTTCTGGATCGACGCACCGCGATGGCTCTACGTCGCGCTGTACCTCGTGCTGGGCTGGGCGGCCGTCATGTACATCGTGCCGCTCTTCCAGGCCAACCCGGCCATGATGATCCTCGTCATCATCGGGGGTCTGCTCTACACGGTCGGCGCCGTCGCCTACGCGCTCAAGCGCCCGAATCCGTGGCCCGGGCACTTCGGGTTCCACGAGATCTTCCACGTCTGCACCGTGCTGGCGTTCCTCTGCCATTGGACGGCGTGCCTGCTCATCGCGCTGCACCCGGCCTACCACGGCCCCTGAGCCCGCTACGGGCGCGGGGGCACCCGCGGATCCTCGTCGGGCTCGGCAGCATCCCGTCGTCCGTCCGCATCGAGGGCCTCGGCCTCTTCGCGCAGCTCGTCGGCGATGTCGGCACGTACGCGACCCCGGCGGATGCGACGCAGCATGTCGAAGATGAGCAGGAAGACCGCCACGACCACGAGGACGATGACGGCGAAGCCCAGCGGACCGGGTGTCACAAGCGATGGGTCGACCGTCATGCTCGGCGTCGGCTGGGGGTCGGCGGTCGCGAGCGCGGCGATCACGTCGTGCATGGTGTCCTCGATCCGCGCCGGAAGCGCATAGCCTGGATGTCCAGCCTAATCTTCCCGACAGGACCGCGATGACGACCCAGGACATGCTCGATCGGCGCTACGGCCGACGCGGTCGCGGGGGCTCGCGGGCGCTCGTCATCATCGGCATCGCGCTCGCCGTCGTCGCCGTGGGACTGTTCTCCTGGATGACGGTGGCCTCGTCTCTCGACTCCGTCGATGCCGACACGACCGGCTTCGACCTCGTGGATGAGCGCACGGTCGTGCTCGACTTCCAGTTCACCTCTCCCCCGGGCCGCAGCGTCGCGTGCGTCCTCGAAGCGCAGGACGAAGAGCACGGCGTCGTCGGCTGGAAGGTCGTCGAATACGAGGCGTCCGACATGCACGGCCGCGCGTACCGCGAGGTCATCCCGACGACCGCGCCCGCGGTGTCGGGGTTTGTCAACGACTGCTGGGTGACGTAGTCTTTTCCCGTTCACGCCCTGGCCAGCGCCGGGGCGTTCGACGTACCGGCCCCCACAGCAAGGAGATCGACGTGTCCAGCGATGCCCCGGTGACCTTCCTCACCCAGGATGCCTACGACC
Organism: Microbacterium sp. NPDC055910; assembly: GCF_042271185.1. Lineage (NCBI taxonomy): Bacteria > Bacillati > Actinomycetota > Actinomycetes > Micrococcales > Microbacteriaceae > Microbacterium > Microbacterium sp. NPDC055910. The sequence continues at coordinate 55,090 of NZ_JBHJZS010000006.1, read as the reverse complement.
GTCTCGCCGCCGAGCTCGAGCAGCTCTCGACCGTCGGCCGCGAGGAGATCGCCAAGCGGATCGAAGCCGCGCGCGAAGAGGGCGACCTCAAGGAGAACGGCGGCTATCACGCCGCGAAGGATGAACAGGGCAAGCAGGAGGCCCGCATCCGCACGCTGCAGCAGCTGCTGAAGGACGCGACCGTCGGCGAGGCGCCCGAGAGCACGGGCGTCGTCGAATCCGGCACGGTCGTGACCGCGATCGTCGCCGGCGGCGAAGAGGTCTTCCTGCTCGGCAACCGCGAGATCGCCTCCGGCTCGGAACTCGACGTGTACAGCGAGGCCTCGCCCCTCGGTTCGGCGATCCTCGGTCTCACGGAGGGCGAGAAGACGTCGTACACCGCTCCCAACGGCCGCGAGATCGCGGTCGAGGTCGTGAAGGTCGAGACCTACGCGGGGCAGTGACCCCTCGCCAGGCTCCGCGCCCCTCTTCGACAGGCTCAGGGATCAGCCGCGAGACTGCATCCGCACGGCGAGACGACGGGGTTCACCCGCTGTCTCGCCGTGCCGTTGCAGTCTCGCGGTCATTGTTCGACGATGGCGGGGTGGAAGCCGGCCTCTTCGAGCACCGCGATGACGTGGGCGCGGTGCTCCTCGCCGCGCGTCTCGACGCTGAGCTGCAGGATGACCTCGCTGATCTGCAGGCCCTGACCGTGCCGCGTGTGCAGCACCTCGATGACGTTCGCTCCGGCATGCGACACGAGCTCTGAGACCCGCGCGAGCTGACCCGGACGGTCGGGCAGCGGGATCCGCAGCGACGTGTACCGATCGGATGCCGCGAGCCCGTGCGCGACGATGCGCTGCAGCAGCAGCGGGTCGATGTTCCCGCCCGACAGCACGCTGACGGTCGTGCCCGTGGCCTGCACCTTGCCGGCGAGCATCGCGGCGACGCCGGCGGCGCCCGCGGGCTCGACGACCTGCTTCGCGCGCTCGAGGAGCACCAGGAGCGCCCGGGCGATGTCGTCTTCGGAGACCGTCACGATCTCATCGACGACTTCACGGACGATGTCGAACGTGAGATCCCCCGGTCGCGCCACGGCGATGCCGTCGGCGATCGTGGGTCGTGTCGCGACCTCGAGCGGATGACCGGCGGCGATGGAGGGCGGGAAGGCCGCAGAGTTCTCGGCCTGCACTCCGATGACGCGGATCGTGCGTCCCACCGCGGCAGCGCGCGCCTTGAGAGCCGCGCCGACACCCGCGATGAGTCCTCCCCCGCCGATGCCGAGCACGACGGTCTCGAGTTCGGGCAGCTGGTCCCACAGTTCGATGCCGAGGGTTCCCTGCCCCGCGATGATGTCGAGGTGGTCGAAGGGGTGGATGAGGACGGCACCCGTGCGTTCGGCGAACTCCGCCGCGAGCCGCAGCGGCGTCTCGACCGTCGCGCCCTCGAGCACGACCTCGGCGCCGTAGCCGCGCGTCGCGAGGAGCTTGGGCACGGGCACCCCGAGCGGCATGAAGATCGTGGCGGGGATGCCGAGCTCCTGCGCCGCGAGCGCGACACCCTGCGCGTGGTTTCCCGCCGAGGCTGCGACGACACCGCGGGCGCGCTCCTCGGCGGTCAGCCGCGACAGACGGTAGGTCGCTCCGCGGATCTTGAACGATCCCGTGCGCTGCAGGTTCTCGAGCTTGAGGTGCACGGGCACCCCGAGCAGCTCGGACAGATGCTGCGACGCGTCCACCGGAGTGGGCGAGATGACACCGGCCAGCGAGGCCGCGGCGTCTTCGAACGCCGCGAGCGCAGGGACAGCCGACCGGGTCTGAGACGTGTTCACGCGCGTGTCCTCCTGGGGCGTGGGACGGTGCTCCAGATGAAGTCACCGGTGGGTGGCGCGCCGGTCTCCCAGGAGCGCTTGCTGAGATAGACCGCCACGACGTTCGCGAATGCCGCCAGCGGCACGGCGAACAGCGCCCCCGGGATGCCGGCGATCATGGCACCGCCGGCGACGACGATGACGATCGCGAGCGGATGCACCTTGACGGCGGCCCCCATCAGGAGCGGCTGCAGGACGTGACCTTCGATCTGCTGGACGCCGAGGACGACCACGAGCATCCACAGCGCGATCCACGGACCGTTGTAGACGAGGGCGAGGAACACCGCGACGGCGCCCGTCAGCACGGCTCCCACGATCGGGACGAAAGCGCCCAGGAACACCAGGACGGCGACGGGGATCGCCAGCGGCACGCCCAGCAGGAACGCGCCGAGTCCGATCCCGACGGCATCGATCGTCGCGACCAGCAGCTGCGTGCGGGCGTAGTTCACGACCGTCACCCAGCCGGCCTTCGCCGCGCCGTCCACGGCGCGGCGGGCGCGCCGGGGGAACAGTCGCGTGGCCCACTTCCAGATCCCGGCGCCGTCGGCCAGGAGGCACAGCAGGATGAACACGGCGAGCAGCGATCCCGCGGCGACATGACCCAGCGTCGTGCCGAGCGCCAGCGCACCCGACCACAGCAGCTGCCCCTGTTCCTGCATGAGCTGACCCGCCTGCGCCAGGAGGTCGTCGATCTGCTGCGCCGTGAGGTGCAGCGGGCCGTCGATGAGGTACTGGCGGAACTGCACGACCGCCTCGACCGTGCGCGTCTGCACCGACGCCCACTCCCTGCTGATCTGCCAGCCCACGAGCCACAGCAGTCCCGACACGATGGCGAGCGTCCCGACGACCGAGATGACGATCGCGATCCATTTCGGGACGCCTCGGCGCAGCATCCACGAGAATGCGGGCCAGAGCAGCGCCGTCACGAGGATCGCGACGAGGAGGGGGATGACGAGGAGCTTCAGCTGGATGATGAGCCAGATCGCGACGCCGATGGCCGCCGCGATGACGAGCAGGCGCCACGAGTACGCCGTCGCGACGCTCAGACTCCGCGGTACGGTGCGCCCCGCGTCGGTCGTGACGACCCGGGTCCGATCGCGCAGCGCGTCGAACAATGAGCCGCGAGGCTGGGGAGCGTCGGACTCCGACTCCGTACTGCTCATCCGACAAGTCTAGGACCGGCGCATTCCGCAATCACCATGCACCGCAGCGACGTCGGCGGCCGTCATTAGGCTGACCGCGTGAAGTCCTCACTCAGTCGCGCCGAAGCCCGCCGCATCGCCGTCGCCGCGCAGGGGTTCGCTCGCCCGCGCCCCGCCGCCGTCGGCACACGGCAGCTCAATCTCGCCCTCGCCCGCATGGCGACTCTGCAGATCGACTCGGTCAACGTCTTCGCGAGATCTCACTACATGCCGCTCTTCTCGCGCCTCGGACCGTACGACCCCGCACTTCTGGATCGATTGCTGTTCGCGCAACGCCCGCCCTACCTCGAATACTGGGCGCACGTCGCGGCGTTCATCCCCGCGACCGACTGGCCGCTGTTCCGGTTCCGGATGGATGCCCTGCGCGAGAAGTACGGCACGGGTCCCGACACGTGGTTCCACGCGCATCGCCCGGTCGTGGACTGGGTGCGCGCCGAGCTCGCCGATCGCGGACCACTGCGCCCCGCGCAGATCGAGTACGACGCGCATCGCGGCACGCGGGGTCAGTGGTGGGACTGGGACGTCGTCAAGCGCGCACTCGAGCAGCTGTGGCTCTTCGGCGAGGTGGCGATCGCCGGCAGGCGGGGCTTCGAGCGCCGGTACGCCGTGGCCGCCGATGTCGTGCCCGCCGCGGCGTTCGCCGCCCGTGTGCCGCGTGACGAGGCCGTCCGCGAGCTCGTGCGGCGCGCAGCGCGCGCCTACGGTGTCGCGACAGCGGCCGATCTGGCCGATTACTGGCGGATCAGCGACCGCCGCGCCGTCCTCGCGGCGGTGCACGACCTCGTCGATTCGCACGAGCTGCGCCCGGTCACGGTCGAAGGCTGGACGACGGGCGACCGCCCCACCCCCGCCTGGCTGCACGTCGATGCCCGGCGCCCCCGGCGCATCGACGCGAGCGCGATCCTGACGCCGTTCGACCCGCTGGTGTGGTTCCGCGACCGCACCGAGCGCCTGTTCGACGTCGAGTACCGGATCGAGATCTACACGCCCGCGCACCGCCGCCGCTTCGGCTACTACTCGCTGCCGGTGCTGCAGGGCGACGACGTCGTCGGCCGCGTCGATCTCAAGGCCGACCGCGCGGCATCCCGTCTGCTCGTCCAGTCCGCGTGGTGGGAGCACGGTCATCCTCCGGATGCCGCGGCCCGGCTCGCGCACGAGCTGCAGGCCGCCGCGGCCTGGCAAGGTCTGGACACGCTGTCGGTGTCACGATGGGGCGACGCCACCGACGACCTCGCCGCCGTGCTCCCCCGTGCCGAGCGCCACGATGCAGGACCGGTCGCGGCGGGTTAGCGTGGCACTGTGCAGCGCCGTGTCATCGCAGGGATCGTCGCCGGCGTCGCGGTGGTCGCGATCGGCGCCGGCATCGCGGCGTGGACGCTGACGCGGCCGCCCTCCGCCGACGATGTCGCCGACCGCTATCTGCGCGCCCTCTCGAACGGCGACTTCGCCGCCATCGCGCCGCTGCTGCCCGAGTCGGTCGATGCCGGACACCTCGAGACGGCCTTCGCCGGGGCGACCGGGCACCTCACCGACTACACCGTGACGCTGACCGGCGACGGCGACGCGGTCAGCGCGAGAGCCGACGTCCTCCTCGGTGGCGCGGACGGCGTCGTCGTCTTCGGTCTCGCCCGCACCGATGACGGCTGGACTCTCGCACAGGACTTCCTCGCGAGCCTCGAGGTGAGCACGACGCTCGGCGATTCCGTCCTCGTCGGCGACGCCCTCGCGCCCGCGGACGAACCGATCGCTCTGCTGCCGGCCGTCTATCCCGTCTCAGCGGCGCCCGCCGGTATCCTCGAGGGGGACATCGAGGTGACCGCGACGAACGACGAGCCGGTGACGGCGGCGCTCGACCCGACGCTCGCGCCCTCTGCGACCGACATCGCCCAGCGACGGCTCGACGACTACGCCGCGCAGTGCACGGCGCCGGCGGCGACGATCCCGGAACGCTGCGGGCTGCGCGCACCGTGGGCCGCAGACCTGCGCACACTCGACGCCGTCGCGTTCCGCGTCGAGACCCTGCCGTCGCTGCGCATCGCCGACGACGGCCGATCGTTCGCCGCGACCGGCGGCGCCGTCGTGGCGACGGTGACCGGCACGACGAGGGCAGGGTCCGCCGCATCCTTCACGTATCGATCGGAGGACTGGTCGATGTACGGAACGGTCCGCTTCGAGGGCGAGCAGATGGTGCTGCTCGTCGACTGACCGACAATCCGAGGTCGAATCCGTGCGACAGATGACGCACATCAGAGGCCTTCGGCGCGACACTCTGCCAAGACATACCAGAATGGACGCGGTTCAACAAGACTTCCATCCCCGCGCGCGCGACGCTATGCAGGAAGTATGACAATATCCCCACCTCTACCCGAAACGGCTCGGAGGCGCCGCGGCACAGTAGCCGCGACCGTCACCGTCGCGGCTCTCGCAGCGGCCCTGCTCAGCCCCACGGCGGCATCAGCTTCCGCCGCCGACCCCGTCATCACCATCGAAGACGGCGTCACGCAGCCCGTCTTCGACTACGGCACGGCCGTGCGCGAACGCGTCTTCATCCCCGTCGAGGGTGTCGACCAGGACAACGACGGTGTGACCGACGTCACCTCGGTCGACATCATCCGCCCGGCGCAGGCCTCGGCGGACCTCAAGGTCCCGGCCATCATCGACCCCAGCCCCTACTACACGACCCTCGGACGCGGCAACGAGTCCCAGCGTCTGACCGACATCGACGGCGACGGCGTCGCCGACCTGTTCCCCCTGTTCTACGACAACTACTTCGTGCCGCGCGGCTACGCCGTCATCCACGCGCAGATGAACGGCACGGGCTGGTCGACCGGTTGCCCCCACCACGGCGGTGCGGGTGACATCGAGAGCATGAAGGTCGTCGTCGACTGGCTCAACGGTCGCGTCCCCGCCTTCAACGCCGCCGGCGACGCTGTCGCGGCGACGTGGCACAACGGCAAGTCGAGCATGATCGGCAAGTCCTACGACGGCACGCTGGCCAACGGCGTCGCCGCCACGGGCGTCGACGGCCTGTCCACGATCGTCCCGATCGACGCGATCAGCGACTGGTACCGCTACTCGCGCACGAACGGCATCCGCCACAACACGAACTACCCGGCGAGCCTGTCGAACACCGTCACCAACCCCGAGCGTCGCGCCCTGTGCGCCCCGTCGCGTGCCGTCTTCAACGACATCGACGGTGACGAAACGGGCGACATGAACCCGTTCTGGGACGAGCGCAACTACCTCAACGGCATCGACAACGTCAAGGCGTCGGTCTTCGCGATCCACGGGCTCAACGACGACAACGTCCGGATGAGCCAGTTCGGCGACTACTGGGAGGCCCTCAGCGAGCGCGACGTGCCGCGCAAGGTGTGGCTGCCCCGTCTCGGCCACATCGACCCGTTCGAGTTCCGTCGTGAGGTGTGGGTCGACACGCTGCACCGCTGGTTCGACTACTGGCTGCACGGCATCGACAACGGCATCATGAACGAGCCGCAGTCCACCGTCGAGTTCGGTCCGTCCGAGTACGTCGACGAAGCATCGTGGCCCGCCCCCGGCACCGAAACCGTCGAGCTGAACCTCTCGGGCGCGACGCAGGGCGCCGCCGGCGCGCTGCGCATGGCACCGGTCGCCGGTGCGACGACGCTCTCGTACACGGGCGGCTCCAACGCGCCCGGCGAGAACTCGTTCATCCCGAACCCGGAGAACCCGCAGGCCAACCGCGTCGTGCTGCTCTCCGAGCCGCTCACGGCGGACCTGCGCGTGTCGGGCACGCCCGTCGTCAAGCTCGACGCGTCGCTCAGCCAGGAGCAGTCGAACCTCGCCGCGCTCCTCGTCGACTACAGCACCGACGTGCGCACCCCGCGCTCGCCCGGTGACGGCGTGCTGACCACCGAGGTCCGCACGTGCTGGGGCGCCGCGAGCGAGCATGACAACGCGTGCTACCTCGAGGCTGAGCGTCGCTCGGCATCGTCGGACTTCTGGCGCCTGTCGCGCGGCGCGCTGGACTCGTCGAACCGTGAGGGCATCGCCGAGGGCCAGGCCTCGCCGGTCGTCCCCGGTCAGAAGTACGACTTCGACTGGAAGATGGAGCCGTACGACCACGTGTTCAAGGCCGGCTCGCGCATCGGCGTGATCCTGACGACGAACCTGTCGGGCTACCAGGCCGGTTCGCCCAACGCCACGGTCACGTTCGACGCGACCACGTCGACGATCGCGCTGCCCATCGTGGGTGGGTCGGGCGCCGCGTCCGCCGCCGGTCTGAACACCGTCGCCCTCGATGCAGCCGTCACGTCGCGCTGCCTCGCCGGCAAGGTGTACAACTCGGTCTCGGTCACCAACAACGACTCCGTCGCGGTGAACATCTCGGTCACGAGTGAGCACGGCAGCAAGTCGTTCGTCTCGGTGCAGCCGGGCAAGACCGCTGCGGTCTCGATCAACACCCGCACGGCGACGCTGACCGCGGGCGAGATCGGCATCAGCGGCAACGCTGACGGTCGCACCGACCGCACCACCTCCGTCACCTACCCCGCATTCACCTGCGGCTGATCCATCCCTGACGCCGGCCGCGGCATCCTGGTTCGCCAGGGTGTCGCGGCCGTCGCCTTTGGTGCGGGACGGATAGCGGCACGTGACACCTGGCACGGCCCGTCACGGCGACCGTACCGTCGCGGTGACAGCAGGCTGACCCGCTCGCACCGTTGCAGAGACAGCGGACCTACCCGCTCGCACCGTCGCAGAGACAGCGGACTCACCCGCTCGGCCCGGTCAGGGGAACGCGACCCCCTCACACACCGCCAAGCCGTCACGGTGGACCGAGCCCTGGAGCCGCACCGCACGGCCGAACCCGCGCGCCGCCGCGATCCGCGTTCACCTGCCGCGCACGACTGGGCCCACTCGGGGCGTCACACCGGTCGTGTCAGAACTGCACGCGCGGCGGCTCTGAGATCGCCGCACCGTCGACGACCTCGAAGAACTCGCGCTCGTGGAACCCGAGGTTCCGGGCGAACAGATTGTTCGGGAACACCTTGATCTTGGTGTTCAGTTCGCGCACGCCGCCGTTGTAGAACCGGCGCGATGCCTGGATCTTGTCTTCCGTATCGACGATCGACTGCTGCAGGTGCAGGAAGTTCTGGCTCGCTTGCAGCTGCGGATACGCTTCGGCGACGGCGAACAGCGACTTGAGCGCCTGTTGCATGTGCCCTTCGGCCACGCCCGTCTCGACGGGACCCGTGGCGGTGAGCGTCTCGGCGCGGGCCCTCGTGACATTCTCGAAGACGGCCTTCTCGTGCGCCGCGTAGCCCTTCACCGCCTCGATGAGGTTGGGCAGCAGATCGGCTCGGCGTTTCAACTGCACCGTGATGTCGGCCCACGCTTCGTCGACGCGGACGTTCAGCTGCACAAGCGAGTTGTACGTCGCCCAGAGGTAGACACCGGCGATGACGACCAGCGCCACGACGATGAGAACCGGAATGAGCCATTCCCACATAGCCACAAACTCCGTTCGAAAGATCACCTCATCCTAACGGCGGCACCCTCGCCGACACCGGCGGCTGGGGAGACTCCCAGCTACTCCCCGAGCACGCGTTCGAGGTAGGGGTTGTGGAACATGCGCGTCGGATCGAGTCGATCCCGCACGGCGACGAAGTCGTCGAACCGCGGGTAGCGCTCGCGCAGAGCCGCGGCATCCAGCGTGTGCAGCTTGCCCCAGTGCGGGCGTCCGCCGTAGCGCAGCAGAATCTCCTCGGCGGCTTCGAAGTACTCCGTCGGGTCTTCGCGCACGTACCGGTGCACCGCGATGTAGGCCGTCTCGCGCCCCGACGCGGTCGACAGCCACAGATCATCGGATGCCGCGAACCTGACCTCGACGGGAAACGAGATGCGCCACCCCTCGTCGGCGATGAGAGCGCGCAGGGAGGCGAACGCGGGAACGACGTGCTCGGCGGGCAGCGCGTACTCCATCTCGCGGAACCGCACCGTGCGCCGGTGCGCGAAGACGCGCGCCGAGCGGTCGGTCTGCTCGCGTGTGCCCGTCAGCCTCGTCGCGGCACGCGACACCGCGGGCACGACGGCGGGCAGCACCGACCCGAGTGCGCACGTCGCGCGGTACACGCCGTTGGCCAGGAGCGTCTCGTCAACCCAGCGGCCGACGACCGGCAGCGGCCGGCGCACGTCGCTCTCGGGCAGGCGCGTCAGGGTCTTCGTCAGGGCAACCTCGGTGTGCGGGAACCAGAAGAACTCCATGTGGTCGGCTTCGCGCGCACGCGCCGCGAGCCCGTCGACGACGTCATCGAGCGGCTCGCGACGTTCGACGGCGTGCAGCAGGAACGCCGGGACGCACTGGATCGTGATCTCGACGAGGATCCCCAGCGCCCCGAGCCCGAGCGCGACGGCCGGCAGCAGGTCGGCGTTCTCGTTCTCGTCGACGGTCATCCGCTCGCCGTCGGATCGCACGAGGGTGACACCGGTGACCTGCGTCGCGATACCGCCGAAGCGCGCGCCCGTGCCGTGGGTGCCCGTCGATATCGCACCGGCGAGCGATTGCCTATCGATATCGCCCAGGTTCTGCATCGCGAGCCCGTACCGCGCGAGCAGACGCGGAATCTGGTGCAGCCGCGTGCCCGCCAGAAGCGTCACGCGCGCCCGGTCGCGGTCGACGCGCACGAGACCCGTGAGATCGGTCAGATCCAGCAGCACACCCGGCGCGACCGCGATGCCGGTGAAGCTGTGACCTGCGCCGACGGCCTTCACCCGCAGCCCGCGCGCCGCGGCGGACCGCACGGAGCGCTGCACGGCCGAGACCGATCGCGGGAACTCGACGCGTTGCGGCCGCACCGACGCCGAGCGCGCCCAGTTCTGCCATGTTCCGCCGGGGCGCGTCACAGGAACGCCTTGCCTTCGCCCCGGTACGTCGGCAGCTGCTCCACGATCGCCCCGTCCTCGATGACGTGATACCGGTCGATGCGTTCCGCGAGCTCGCCGCTCTTCGCGTGACGGAACCAGACCCGGTCGCCGACGGCCAGCATGCGCGCCGCCTCGCCCTGCAGCGGGGTCTGCACCTCGCCGGCGCCCTCGCGCGGCAGCATCCGCAGTCCTTCCGGCCAGACGGCACGCGGCTGCCTGCTCGCCGAGGGCGGTCCCGAGGCGATCCAGCCTCCGCCGAGCACCGTGGCGATGTCGGGGCGGGGTTTGCGCACGACCTCGAGGGCGAACGCCGCGGCGGGCGCCGGCTCGAACGCGCGATAGCCGTCGAAGAGGTGGCCCGCGAGCAGGCCGCTGCCGGCGGTGAGTTCGGTGACCGATTGATCGGATGCCGTGCGCTCGAGCGAGCCCGTCCCGCCGGCGTTGACGAACTCGATCGGCGCGACATCGCGCAGTGCTGCGACGATCGCCGCGCGCCGCTCCGCCAGCTCGTGCGCCGAGCGGCGCTGCATCCATCGGATGACGCCGTCGCCGGCCCCGGTCGCGTCGCCCTGCCCGGCGATCTGCGCTTCGTACATCATCAGTCCCACGAGACGGAAGCCCTCGCGAGCCGCGATCGAGCGAGCGAGGGATGCCACCTCCCCCGGCTCGTAGAGGGGCGAGCGGTGCACGCCGATATGGCCGAGTCCCGGCGCGCGCCACGATGCATCGGCGTCGATCGCGACGCGCAGCCGGGGGCGCGTACCGGGCGCGGCGACGGCGTCGACGAGGTCGAGCTGCGCGGGATCGTCGACCATGAGCGTGATGCGCGAGCCGGCCCGCTCGTCGGCGGCGAGTGCAGCGATCGCGGCACGGTCGGTCGTGGGATAGCCGAGCACGACATCGTCGTGCGTCTCGGCGAGCCAGAGCGCCTCGGGCAGGGTGAAGGCGAGGATGCCGCGATATCCGGCGAGGGCGAGCGTCGCGTCGAGCACGCCGCGTACGCGCACCGACTTGCTCGCGACGCGAATGGGCACGCCGCCCGCACGCACGAGCATGTCGAGGGCGTTGTGCCGGATCGCGGCGAGGTCGATCACGCCGACGGGGCCCGAGAGGTCGGCCACGGCACGGGTCAGCAGCGTCCAGTGCCGGGCGGGGTCGGGCCAGGTGGGGGTCGAGACGTCCGCCGCGAGCAGGTCCATGCGCCCCAGCCTACGAGGCCGTTGTGCGCGGCGCGCGAGTGCGGTTCGATGTCGGCATGACCGCTCCCATCCACTACCTCGCTCCGGGCACGAGTCGCCCCGCGTGCGGCGATACGAGCCCCGACGCGCCGGTGACCTCATCCGTGACGTTGGTGACGTGCACGGCGTGCGCACGCGTCGTCACGACGCCGCGCCGACCGACGCCGCACGGGCGCACGAACTGACGCGTCCGTGTGAGAGCACCGCGGCGTGCCGAGCCTCGGGCGGCGTGGGCCCACCCGCACGGGTTCTCGTCAGCTCCGGAACACGGCGCCGCAGCCGCCCGATGGGCGACAGCACCGCCGTACCCCCGGTGGGACTCGAACCCACACTGAAGCGATTTTAAGTCGCCTGCCTCTGCCATTGGGCTACGGGGGCGTCGTCAGCTGACGACACCCACGCTACCGGTCAGCCCGAGACGGCCGCCTTCTCGGCGTCGGCGCGCTTCGCTTCGGCTGGCTTGCCCTGGTCGCGCGGCTCGGCCGGCGGGGTGACGGCCGGCTGCGGCGGACGCGGACGCGCGGCGAACTCCTCGAAGACATAGCGCGGGTTCTGCACGGTCTCGAGGTTGACGAGGTCGCGACCCAGCCAGAAGTTGTTCCACCAGCCCCACAGCACGCGCCACTTGCGCTCCCACGACGGCATCGCGAGGCCGTGGTAGCCACGGTGGGCGAGCCAGGCGATGAAGCCCTTGAGCGCGATGTTGCCCGACTGGAAGACGCCGTTGTACAGGCCGAGACCCGCGACGGCACCCATGTTGTGGTGGACGTACTCGCGCGGCAGCTCACCGCGCAGGACGCCGACGAGGTTCTTCGCGAGCAGCTTGGCCTGTCGCACGGCGTGCTGCGCGTTGGGCACGCAGTACCCGCCGACGCCGCCGCCCGAGAGGTCGGGCACGGCCGAGATGTCACCGGCCGCCCAGGCGCCCTCGACGATCTCCTCTTCCGTGCCGACGCGCAGGTCGGGCCGGGTGCGGATGCGGCCGCGCTCTTCGACGGGCAGGTCACTGCCGCGCACGACGGTCGGGTTCGCCATGACGCCGGCGGTCCAGATGATGAGGTCGCTCGGGATGGTCTCGCCGGTGGACAGCTCGATGTTGCCGTCGACGGCACCGGTCACCTGCGTGTCCAGGTGCACCGAAGCGCCCCGCTCGGCGAGGCTCTTGAGCACCCACTCGCTCGTCTTGAGCGATACCTCGGGCATGATGCGGCCCATCGCCTCGACGAGGTGGAAGTGCGTGTCCTCGAAGGTGATCTGCGGGTAGCTCTTCACCAGCGAGGACGCCAGCGAGCGCAGCTCGGCGAACACCTCGATGCCGGCGAATCCGCCGCCGACGACGACGACCGTCAGCAGGCGGTCGCGCTCGGGGCCGGGGGGCAGGACCGACGCCTTGTCGAAGTTCGACATCAGCCGGTCACGGATCGCGACGGCTTCTTCGATCGTCTTCAGGCCGATCGCGTTGTCGGCGATGCCGGGGATCGGGAACGTGCGCGACACCGCACCGGCGGTGACGACGATCTGGTCGTACTCCTGCTGGTAGGGCTCACCCGCCACGGGAGTGATCGTCGCGACCTTGCGGGCGTGATCGATACCGGTCACCTTCGCCGCGATCACCGCCGTGCGCTTGAGGTGACGACGCAGCGCGACGACGGAGTGGCGCGCTTCGATCGAACCGGCCGCGACCTCGGGGAGGAAGGGCTGGTAGGTCATGTACGGCAGCGGATCGACGATCATGACTTCCGCTTCGCCCTTGCGGAGGAGCTTCTCGAGCTTCCAGGCGGTGTAGAAGCCCGCGTATCCGCCTCCGACGACGAGGATTCTGGGCACGGTGTTGCTCACGGCGGGGAAAACTCCTCGTGGATCAGCGGCTCGGCGCGCGGGACGCCATTCGGATGCGTCGGACAGTTGCAGTGACGCCGAGCCCCATCAGTATAGCGGTGGAGGTGAGTGCCAGAAGCGGGAGCGTGCCGTAGAGCAGCGTCTCGTAGGACGGCAGGAGAGGCGACGTCTCGATCCGACCGTCGGCGACCGGCGGGAGCGGATCGACATCGACGGGGCCGCCGGTCGGCGTCGGTGCGGGTGCAGCATCCGCGCGTCGGTAGAGCCGGATCCATTCCTGCAGACTGCCCATCGGGTTGGCCACGACGGCGGGCACCTCGGCGGCCACCGCCGCGGCGGCGTCCACGAGGCCGTAGCCGTAGAGCGGATCGGGATGCGACGTCGCGGCCGGCGCGGGGCGCGTCGTGCGGACGATGCGGTTGATGACGTTGTTGGCGTCGAGGTCGGGATGCGCCGAGCGGACCAGGGCCGCGATGCCGGCGACGATGGGCGCGGCGCCGCTCGTTCCGTCCCACAGCACCACCCGCCCGTCGGCCGAGACGCCGAGCAGCTTCTCGCTCGGTGCGGAGACGCCGATCGTGATGCCCTGCGTCGAGGCATCCAGGCTCGCGCGCCCCTCGGGGTCGACACCGCCGACGGTGAGCACGCCCGGGATGGTCGCGGGGGCGCCGACGCGCGATGTGCCGCTCGCGCGGTTTCCTGCCGCGACCACGACGACGACGTCGTTCTCGTACGCGTAGAGGAATGCGTCGTCCCAGCTCTTGTCCCAGTCGGGCACGTTCGTCGTGAGTGAGAGGTTGATCACGTCGGCGCCGTTGTCCACCGACCAGCGCATCGCCTGGGCGATCTGGTCGACGAACGGCACGGATGCCGCGGCCCCGAAGCCGACCGAGACCGACAGCAGCTCCGCCTCGGGCGCCACGCCGATCATGCCGGCGCCCGGCCCCGTGCCGCGCGCCGCGGCGAGCGAAGCCACCCAGCTGCCGTGATTGCGGTCGATCGTGCCGACCGGCTTGCGCCCGTCCGGACTCCCCGTGCCGGACACATCGATGCCGTTCACGACGGCGCCCTCGAACTCGACGGGACCGCGCGCGATGCCCGTGTCGATGATCGCGATCCGCACGCCCTCACCGCGCGTCGTCTGCCATGCCTCCTCGATGCCGTACTCGTCGAGCCAGTACTGCATGCCGCGGATGGGGTCGATCTCGGGCGCGTCCGTGGTCGAGGGGGCGGGGGCGAGCGGTGCGACGACGGCGAGGGACAGGGCGAGCGCGCCGGTCGCGAGCGCGCCGAGCCTCACCCCGCGGCTCCCGGTCGGGCGCACACGCAGCGTTCGGGAGACCACGACGACAGCGCGAGTGCGCGATCGCCGAAGGGATTGACTCCGGGTCCTGCGGCGAGCGTGTGCGCCAGCACGGCGTGCAGGCACTTGATGCGGGTCGGCATGCCGCCGGCCGAGATGCCCTCGATCTCGGCGACGTCGCCGTACGGCGCACGGTCGGCGAGGTACGCGTCGTGTGCGCGCTGGTAGGCCGCGCGCAGATCGTCGTCGTCGGCGAGCTCGTCGGTGAACTGGCGCATGACCTGACCGGCTTCGAGCGTCGACATGGCCGCGGTCGCGGCGGGATGCGTCAGGTAGTAGAACGTCGGGAACGGCGTGCCGTCGTCGAGGCGCGGCGCCGTCGCGGCGACGGTCGGGTTGCCGCAGGCGCACCGCGCGGCGACGCCGACGACACCGCGGGCGGGACGCCCGAGCTGTTCGCGAAGAACCGTCAGATCGGCGTCGGTCACGGGCGGATAGGGAGGCGTCGGCACGTCCTCCAGGGTACCGGCCACGGCTGGGGCGCCGCTGGATCGCCTCACCCGGAAGGCGACTCGTCGGGGGCGGGGTCGGGCACACCGACCGTGGGCGGGGCGACGGTCTGCGCGAGCCCCGCTTCGGTGAGCGAGCGGACGAACTGCGACATCCAGTCGGTGCGCGTCTGCTCGACCTCTTCGCTCACGGGATCCAGTTCCTGCGGACGCTGATCGGCCGGCAGATCGTTGTCCACGAGGTAGATGACCTCGCCGGGCTTGACGTAGTACAGCCGTTCACGAGCCTGCGTCGTGATGTAGGCCGGATCGCGCCAGCGCTCCCGCTGCTGCTCGAGCGCGGTCACCTCTTCGCGGCTCACCTGCACCGAGCGCTCGAGCGCGGCGATCTGCTGCCGCTGCCCGATGTAGGTGCCGATCGTGGGCACGAGCACGAATGCGGCGAGCACGACGAGCCCCAGCATGATGACCATGAATCCCGACAGTCGGATGCCGCCGAGCCATTGCCGGACGTCGACCTGGCGCGCTTCACGCGTGCGGCGGGCGCGAGCAGGGGGAGCCGTCGTCTTGGCCACGGCTCCCCCTTCTCTTCGCGGTCGGTGATCGAGCAGCCCGCCTCAGCGCGCTCCCGGTGATCGAGCAGCCCACCTCAGCTAACCCACCCGGTGACCGAGCAGCCCACCTCAGCAACCCACCCGGTGACCGAGCAGCCCACCTCAGCAACCCACCCGGTGACCGAGCAGCCCACCTCAGCAACCCACCCGGTGACCGAGTAGCCCGCCACAGCAGCCCACCCGGTGATCGAGTAGCCCGCGCAGCGGGCGTATCGAGATCTAGTCCTTGAACCGAGGGAAGGCCGAGCGACCCGCGAAGACCGCGGCGTCGCCGAGGTCTTCCTCGATGCGCAGAAGCTGATTGTATTTCGCGACGCGCTCGCTGCGGGCGGGCGCGCCGGTCTTGATCTGACCGCAGTTGACGGCGACCGCGAGGTCGGCGATCGTCGTGTCCTCGGTCTCGCCCGAGCGATGCGACAGCATCGAGCGGTAGCCGTTCTGCGTCGCGAGGGCGACGGCGTCGAGCGTCTCGGACAGCGTGCCGATCTGGTTCACCTTGACCAGGAGGGCGTTTCCGACACCGAGGTCGATTCCCCGCTGCAGCCGCTCGGGGTTCGTCACGAACAGGTCGTCGCCGACGAGCTGCACTTTCGAGCCGAGCTTGTCGGTGAGCGCCTTCCAGGCATCCCAGTCGTCTTCGGCGAGGGCATCCTCGATCGTGACGATCGGGTAGTTCGCGACGAGGTCGGCGAAGTAGTCGGTGAGCTTCTCGGCCGACCACGGCTGTCCCTCGACGGTGTAGACGCCGTCGTTGAAGAACTCCGTAGCGGCGACGTCCAGGCCCACGGCGATGTCGGTGCCGGGCGTGTAGCCGGCCTTCTCGATCGCGCGCATGAGGAAGTCCAGCCCCTCGCGGTTGCTCGGCAGGTCGGGAGCGAAGCCGCCCTCGTCGCCGAGTCCCGTCGCGAAACCCGCTGCCTTCAGCTCGCCCTTGAGGACGTGATAGACCTCGGTGCCCCACCGCAGCGATTCGCCGTAGGTCTCGGCGCCGATCGGCGCGAGGAAGAACTCCTGGAAGTCGATCCCGTTGTCGGCGTGCTCGCCGCCGTTGATGACGTTGAACAGCGGCACCGGCAGGACGTGCGCGTTGGGACCGCCGAGGTAGCGGAACAGCGGCAGGTCGGCGGCGTCGGCGGCCGCCTTCGCGACGGCGAGCGAGACGCCCAGGATCGCGTTGGCGCCGGCACGGGACTTGTTCTCGGTGCCGTCGGTCTCGATGAGGATCTCATCGACGATACGCTGCTCGCTCGCCTCGACTCCTTCGAGGGCGGGTCCGAGCTCGTCGATGACGGCGGCGACGGCCTTCTGGACGCCCTTTCCGCCGTAACGGTTCGCGTCGCCGTCGCGCAGCTCGTACGCCTCGAATGCGCCCGTCGATGCGCCGGAAGGGACCGCCGCACGCTGGACAGTGCCGTCATCGAGCAGCACCTCCACTTCGACGGTCGGGTTGCCGCGCGAATCCAGGATCTCGCGCGCGCCTACAGCCTCGATCAGTGCCACAGGGGACTCCTTAGGTCGTGGAGGTGGGGATCGGCGGAGCGTCGTCGGTCCGTCGGTGCGAGTCTAGTGATCGGATGCCGCTCCCCGAAGGGCGGCCCCGCTGAGCGGCCCCTGAGCCTGCCTAAAGGTCGCGATGCGCCGGTCTCGCTCCCCGCCGCTAAACGACCAGTGCGATGGCGACCCCGTCCCAGCCCTTCGCGTCGAGCGTCTGGATCGCCGTCGCGTCGAAGCGGGGATCGCGGCCGAGCATCTCGATGCCGCGCTGCACTCCGATGATCTGCGGGTCCTCGGTCGCGGGGTTGGCGACCTCCCCCGAGCGCACCGTGTTGTCGACGATGACGATCGTGCCGGACCGACCCAGCCGCGCCGCCCAGTCGAGATAGATGGTGTTCGACTCCTTGTCGGCGTCGATGAAGACGAGGTCGAACGGTTCGCCGCCCTCGAGCGTCGGCAGCACATCGGCTCCGCGCCCCAGCCTGATCTCGACGCGGTCGCCCACCCCGGCGCGATCGAGGTTCCGACGTGCGAGCTCGGCGATGCGCGGCTCGGCCTCGATCGTGACGACGCGACCGTCGTCGGGGAGCGCCCGCGCGAGCCAGATCGTCGAATAGGCGCCCAGGGTGCCGATCTCGAGCACGCGGCGCGCGTTGGACATGCGCGCGAGGAGGTGCAGCAGCTTGCCGTTGACCGGGGCGACCTCGATCGACGGCAGGTCCGCCGCGTTCTGCTCGGCGACGGCGCTTTCCAGGCCGGGATCGTGCCCGATGAGCGTGTCGGTCAGGTAGGCGTCGACGCGGCGCCAGGACTGCGGGTCGGGAAGGGGTTCGCTCACCCGTCCAGACTCACCGGGCACCCGGCATCCGTCAACCCGTGAACGCGAACGGATCGATGACGGGCACGCCGGTATCCACGAAGTCGTCGGTGCTGCGCGTCGCGACCGGATGCTGCCGCGGTAGCCGCGTTCGAGTTCATCGATCCACGATCCGATGGGGCCCGCTCGCGCGTGCGGCCATCGTGTTCAGGAGCGCGGCGCCGGTTGCTGCATCGTCGACCGTGACGACGAAGGTGCGTCCGTTCGACCTCGTGACCTCGATGCACGACCCCGTTCGCAGCACGACGCCGAATCGGCGGTCGGGCGACCATCGCATGCCCCAGCCGCCGAACTCGGCCATGGGGTTCACGTGCGACGCCGTTGCCACCGTGACGTCGCTCGCGGCGATCCGGAACCGAGGGACCCCGAGGGCCGAGCGCACGGTGAGCCCGGACGCGTCCACGACGACGTGGAAGACCGTGTTGGACGCGGCGAGGAGCGCGATCAGTGCGCCGAGCCCGAGAACGATCCAGGCCGGCCCCGACTCCCCCGCGAGGATCATCCCGATCCCGATCGCGACGAGCAGCACGACTCCGCCGACGAGCACGAGGACTCCCCCGCGCGACATCACGGCCGTGCGGATCCAGACCGCCTGCTCGTTGTCGGCGAGCGGCAGCGGGTCGGCCGTCGCGACGCGGGGGCGCGGCATCCCCGCCGGCAGCGCTGCCCGGGCGATCGCGCCGCCGATGACTCCGGCCACGGCGCCGGCGAGCATGCTCAGCCAGATCGCCGGGGCATCCGTCGCGTTCTCGATGCCCACCTGCGTGAGCACCGTCGAGGTCATCATCACGACGATGAAGGCCGTCGTGCCGAGCGACACACCGCCGATGAAGCGGTAGGAGCCGCCACGCTGGCCCCAGCGCGGATCGACGCGGCTCTGCATCAGCGCGGACCCCACGACGATGAGCGGCAACAGGATTCCGATCACCGCCGTCATGGCGAGGGCCGTCCAGGCGGGTGCGTACCCGTCGGCCCGCCCGTCCAGCCCCCAGTGGATCGCGATCCGCGCGGGAACGCGCGGCAGGCAGATCGCCTGGATGATGACGCCGACGACGGCGAGCACGATGGGCGCGATCAGTCCGACGGCACGCAGGCGGGCGGAGACGGGACCGGTCATGGGGTCTTCCTTTCGTCGGAGCGCGCGGCATCGCCCACGCGCGCGGTCTCGCGTACGAGCGCGGCGAGGCTGTCGGGGGACAGCCCGAGTTCGGCTGCCCGACCCACGAGCGCCACGATCTCGGCGTGCAGACCCGACAGGGCGCCCACGGCGGGTGTCGCAACCGCGCCGCGACCGCGCCGCAGTTCGATCAGGCCCTCGTCGCGCAACTGCTGGTAGGCGCGCAGCACGGTGTGCACGTTGATGTCGAGCGCGCCGGCCACATCGCGCGCCGAGGGAAGGCGGTCCCCTGCCCGGATGCGCCCGGCCGCAGCGTCAGCGCGCACCGAATCCGCGACCTGCCCGAACAGCGGCACGTCGCTCTCGGCGTCGATGGTGATGAGCATGCACTTACTCTAGTTTATATAGAACAACAGGTCTTCCGCACCTGTTGGGTTGCGCCTCATGCACAAGCGATGTGCGCGCCCCGAGCCCGCACGCCACGATGATCGGATGCGCATCACGCCCCGTCGCCTCGCCATCGGCATGAGTCTGTGGATCCCGAACCTCTTCAGCGGAATCCGCGTGCGGCGATTCTCAGACGACTGGACGAGCGCGACCGTGGAACTGCACGTCAACCTCGTCACCCGCAACTACGTCAAGACGGCATTCGGCGGATCGATGTCGGCGATGACGGATCCGTACTTCTTCATGCTCGTCATGCATCAGCTCGGCCGTGACTACGTCGTGTGGGACACGCGCGGCGAGATCGAGTTCGTCAAGCCGGGCCGCGGTGTCCTGACGGCTCACTTCCACGTTCCGGTCGAGACGGCCGACGATCTCCGCGACCGCGCGCGCGGCGGCGCGAAGGTGCTCGAGTGGTTCGAGACCGACATCGTCGACGCCGACGGCGACGTCGTCGCACACGTGAGGCGCGAGGTCTACGTCCGCGAGAAGCGGCGGGTCACGGAGCGGGCGAACTGAGCCGACTGCGCACCCTGAATCTCACGTGTCGTGCTCGATGACCCCGGCGTCCTGCCGGTGATCCTCGGGGTCTCCCGGCGGGAACACCGCCACCTCGGGCCTGCTGCGCAGGAACAGGGCGCTGACGACCGTGCCGCCCCACACGATGATGATCGACAGGACGAGGAACGTGATGGCGAGGGGGGTCATCGGGACGCCTTCCGCTGAGCCGACGGGGTGACGGGTGCCGGCGGGAATGCCGGCCAGGGCTCGAAGTCGTCGGGCGAGCGCTTCCAGCGAAGCAGCGGCAGGATGATGGCGCCGACCACGATGACGACGATCGTGCCCCACCCGAAGGCCAGCAGGTACCACTCGGGCAAGCCCCCGTACCCCTCGGTGACGAGCACGATGATGCGCTGCACGAGCATGTAGCCGAGCACGATGGGCCCGAGGACGCCGATCAGGAAGACCCACCAGCCGCCGACGCGGAAGGTCGACAGGGCGTTGAGGTGGTAGCGCAGCTCGGGGCCCTTGCGGGCGACCCACACGACGAGGATCGTGAGGAACACCGCCGACGCGACGATCCCGATGTTGTTCGCCCACTGGTCGACCGTGTCGAGCGCGAGCAGGCCCGTCGTGGTCGAGAAGATGAGGATCGACAGTGCCGCCGACACGACGCCCACGCCGATCGATGCCGTGCGCCGCGTCCATCCGAACTTCTCCTGCACGGCCGCAGAGACGACCTGCAGGATCGATACGAGCGATGTGAACCCCGCGAGCGTCAGCGAACCGAAGAACAGGCACCCGAAAATGGGGCCGCCGGGCATCTGGGACACGATGGCGGGGAACGTGATGAACGACAGCCCGACACCCGTGAGGCCTTCGAGTTCACCGACTGCGATGCCCTGCTGGAAGGCGAAGAAGCCGAGCGTGGCGAAGACGCCGATGCCGGCGAGGATCTCGAACGACGAGTTCGAGAACGCGACGACCAGACCCGGCGTCGTGAGGTTCGACTTGCGGCGGCGATACGACGCGTAGGTCACCATGATGCCGAACGCGATCGACAGCGAGAAGAAGATCTGACTGTATGCCGCGATCCACACGTTCGGGTTCGCCAGCGCCTCCCAATCGGGCGTGAAGAGGGCGTTGAGGCCCTCGGCGGCGCCGTCGAGGAAGAGCGCGCGCACGACGAGCACCGTGAAGGCGATGACGAGCACGGGCAGCGCGATCATGTTCGTGCGCTGCACGCCCTTCGCGACACCAGCCGCCATCACGACGATCGCGACGACCCAGACGATCGCGAGCGGGATGAGCACGCCGGGAACGAAGTCGAGGCTGAAGCCCGGTTCGGCGACCTGCAGATAGTCGTTCATGAGGAACCCGCCCGGATCGTCGCCCCAGCGCAGATCGAACGAGAAGACGAAGAAGCTCAGTGCCCACGCGATGACGGCCGTGTAGTAGAGGGCGATGACGAACGCGATCATCACCTGGAACCACCCGAGCGCCTCGAAGAAGCCCTTGCCGCGGCGGGCGAGCCGACGGAAGGCGGTCGGCGAGGCCCCGCGGAAACGGTGGCCGATCGCGTAGTCGAGGAACAGGATCGGGATGCCGGCGGTCAGCAGCGCGATGATGTACGGGATGAGGAAGGCGCCGCCGCCGTTCTCGTACGCCACTCCCGGGAACCGCCAGATGTTGCCCAGACCGACCGCCGAACCGATCGCGGCGATGATGAATCCGACCTGTCCGGTCCATTGCTCACGAGGCTTCTCGACGCTCGCTCCGTTGCGTGAATCGGATACGGCCACAGGTAACTCCCTTGTCAGTGTGACTGCCAGTGTGTCTGCCGGTGCCGCAGCATCGGCCACTCCGGTCCCCGGCACGCTACCAGTCCGGCGCAAGCGCGCGCGACTGGCGCGGCGGGCCCGGCTCAGCCCAGCGGCTTGATGTCGAGTTCGGCGCGCGTCGCGCCGGCCGCGACGGTCGCGAAAGCCGTGTATCCGTCGGATGCCGCGCGCTCGAGCAGCGCCTTGAGGTTCTTGGTGCGCTGCTCCAGGCGCACACGCGAGCCCTCGGCGATGAGTGCGGCCTTGATCGCGATGAGCTCGTCCTGTGCCGCATCGCGGTCGTGCACGAGCACGATCGCCGAGGCTGCGGCATCCGCGCGCTCCTGCACGAGGTCGACGATGCGCTCGAAGCCGATCGAGAAGCCGACGGCGGGCGCGTCCTGGCCGAGGAAACGGCCGATCATGCCGTCGTAGCGGCCGCCGCCGCCCAGCGAGTAGCTGACCGAGGGGTGGGCGAGCTCGAAGATCGTGCCCGTGTAGTACCCCATGCCGCGCACGAGGAAGGGGTCGAACACGAGCGGGATGTCGCCGGCCGCGGCCGCTGAGCCTGTCGCCCCTGAGCTTGTCGCCCCTGAGCTTGTCGCCCCTGAGCTTGTCGCCCCTGAGCTTGTCGCCCCTGAGCTTGTCGAAGGGCGTGCCGCCATGACGGCCGCGCCGATGCCGACGAGGTGCGCGACGATGTCGTCGGGGGCTCCCTCGGGCAGCAGCTTTCGGATCTGTCGCTCGCCGTACGGGTTGTATTCCAGCGTCATGGGTCGGGTGAGGAACGACTCGAGGCCGTCGACCGCGTCCGGTGTCGCGCCTCGTTCGCGCAGCTCGCTCACGACGCCGGACGGCCCGATCTTGTCGAGCTTGTCGATCGTGATGAGCACGCCGGGCCGCTCGTCGGGGGCGAAGCCGAAGCGGTCCAGCATCCAGTCGAGGACGCGGCGGTCGTTGATGCGCACCGTTCCGCCCTCGAGACCGAGGGCGTCGAGCGTGTCGAGGGTCGCGACGACGAGTTCGGCTTCGGCCCGCGCCGACGCGTCGCCGATGATGTCGATGTCGCACTGCATGAACTGGCGGTAGCGCCCCTTCTGCGGGCGCTCGGCACGCCACACGGGCGCGATCTGGATCGCCCGGAACACGGTCGGCAACTCGCCGCGGTGGCTCGCGTAGAACCGCGCGAGCGGGACGGTCAGGTCGTACCGCAGCCCGAGGTCGGTCAGAGCCTCGGGGTCGTCTGCGGCGGCACGGATCGCCTCGGCGTCGAGACCGCGTTTGAGAACGTTGTAGGCGAGCTTCTCGTTGTCACCGCCGATGCCCGCGTGCAGGCGCGCGTACTCCTCCATGACGGGGGTCTCGATCTCGTCGAACCCGTGCGCACGGTAGCGCTCGCGGATGACGGCGAGCACACGCTCGCGACGGGCCTTGTCGGCGGGGAGGAAGTCGCGCATGCCGCGCGGCGGATTGACGGATGCCACGGGGTCATTCTTCCAGGTCCACCGCGTGCACAACGTCAGGACCACCGCGTGCACAACGTCAGGACCACCGCGTGCACAACTCCTCATGGATTTCGCGGGGCGGCGTTCTCGACGTGCATCCAGCGGTTCGGTGAGGAGTTATGCACGCTCCGCGTCGCGGATGTCGCGCTCGAGGCGGCGCACCCGCACGCGCAGCGCGCGCTCGGCGTCCCACCCGTTCGCGCGGGCGGCGACGACGAGCCCGAGCAGCGCGTCGCCGAGCTCCGCCTCGGTCGTCGGCCCTTCCGCGAGCTCAGGGACCGGGGGCAGTCCGGGCGCCTCGGCCGTCGACCCTTCGGCACGCTCAGGGACCGGGGGCAGTCCCGGGTCAGGGACTGGGGGCGCGGCGGGGTCTGGTCGCTGAGCGTGTCGAAGCGTCGTCGCCTTGCCCAGGAGCTTCTGCGCGAGCGCGAGGGAGGGCATCCGGTCGCTGACGCCGTCGAGGACGCTCGTGCGCTCGTTCTTCTCGGCCGCTTTCGCGGCGTTCCAGTGCATGAGCACCTCATCGGAGGTCCGCGCGACGGCGTCGGCGAAGACATGCGGATGCCGCCTCACCATCTTGTCGGTGAGCCCCCGGGCGACGTCGTCGATGTCGAACGGCTCGACGGCGTCGCGCGAGGCGATCTCGGCGTGGAACAGCACTTGCCAGAGCAGGTCGCCGAGCTCTTCGCGCAGCTCGGCGGGCGTGCCGTCCTCGACCGCATCGATGACTTCGGCGCTCTCCTCGACGAGGTACGGCACGAGGTCGCGATGATCGATCTGCTGCGTCCACACACAGCGATCCCGCACGGCGCGCATCGTCTCAGCCGCGGCACGGAGGGCATCGGGCTGCGCGCGCGGGTCGGGTGCGGCATCCGTCACGCGATCTGGCCCTTCGTCTCCTCCTGCGGCGGCAGCTCCTCGTCACGGGTCTCCGGCGAGGTGCGGCGATAGTGCAGCGCGCGCTGCGCGACGAGCGCCGCCGCCAGCACGATCGAGATCACCGATCCGGCGAGCACGCCGAGCGTCGCCTCGTCGCGCACGAGCGGGCTGTCCGCGAAAGCGAGCTCGGACAGCAGCAGCGAGACGGTGAATCCGATCCCGCCCAGCGCGCCGGCGGCTACGAGGTCCATGAGTGCGAGATGGGGGGTCTTGCCCCGGTTGCCGATCCGCAGCGAGATCCATCCGGCGAGCGTGATGCCGAGAATCTTGCCCACGGGCAACGCCACGAGGATGCCCCAGAACGCCGGTGAGAGCTGAGCGGGCGACACCATCGGGATCACCACGAGTGCGGCCGAGAAGGCGAACAGCGGCAGGACGAGTCCGTTGACGAACGGCTCGAGCGCGTGGCGCGTGCGCATCGCCGGCTGCTGCGCCATCACGAGCCCGAGCGCGACACCGGCGATCGTCGCGTGCACACCTGAGAGGTACACGAGCACCCACGTCGCGAGCCCGAGTACGACGAGCCCGGCGATGACGACGCCGTCCGCACGCGAGCCGAGCATGCGGCTCAGCACGGCGAAAATCGCAACGGCGACCACGGCGAGCGCGAGCAGGCCGACGTTGACGTCGTTCGTGAAGAGCACGGCGATGAAGACGATCCCGACGATGTCGTCGAGGATCGCGAGCGCCAGCAGGAAGATCCGGATGCCGCTGGGCAGGCCCTTACCGAAGACGGCGAGCACGCCCAGGGCGAAGGCGATGTCGGTCGCCGTGGGGATGGGCCACCCGCCGGCGGCGTCGGTTCCGCCGGCGAAGAGCAGGAACACCCCGATCGGCACGATGACTCCCCCCGCGGCCGCGATCGCCGGCTGCAGGGCCTTGCGCGCGGAGTTGAGCTCGCCCGCGGTGAGTTCGTACTGCAGTTCGATCGCGACGACGAAGAAGAAGATCGCGAGCAGGCCGTCCTGCACCCAGTGGCCGACGGACATCTCGAAGACCCCGGGGATGCCGAGGTACGCGCCCTTGATCTCGGCGACGGCCGGACCGATCGGCGAGTTGGCGAGGATCAGCCCGAGGACGGCGGCTGCCAGCAGGATGACGGCGGGGAATCGTGCGGAGCGCAGCAGGGACATGGGCCTCTTTCGGGTGAGTCGGCAGGGTACGGCAGCACCGTGCCGACCAGACTTCCCGGCTCACCGCCGCCCAGTGTACCGAGCCTTCCGAGACCGCCGCGGCGGATCAGTCCACGCGCGTGTCGTGCGCGTGGCGGGCGAGGCTCTGGCCGTAGCGCTCGGTGAGCTGCACCATGAGATCGGGGGTCTCGGCGTCGAGTCCGAAGACGTAGCCGGGGAAGTCGAGTTCGCGCTGCGCCGCCCAGATCTCCTCGTGCCGCTCGGGAGGCAGGATCCGGGCGGGCTCACCGACGGCGACCCAGCCGATCGGCACGACCGACTCGGGCGGCAGGGTCGTCCGCAGGTGCACGACCGCATTGATGCGGATGTCGCTGCGCGCGCCGATCCGGGCGCCGTTGAAGATGCGGGTCCCCGTCGCGAGGAACACCTCGTCCTCGATCGTCGCGCCCGACACGCTCGCCATCGGCCCGACGAGCACATGGTCGCCGATGTGCACCGGGTTCGTCGCGGTCGCGCGTACGAGCGCGTTCTCCATGACGATGACGTCATGCCCGAGCGTGACGGGACCGCCCTCCGACGTGATGACCGCTCCGTGCAGCACTTGGCACTCGGCACCGATCTCGACGTCGCCGCTGATGACGGCGGTCGGCGCGATGACCGCCGTGGGGTGGATGCGGGGCCCGACCCCGAGATGCTCGAACCTCATCGTTCCTCCTCGGTCGGCGCTCAGCGTAGCGCGCTCTCGTGCGCGTGGCATCCGCTCATGAGTCGCGCGCGTTAGGCTGAGGTCTCCCGTCCGTGCCGATGCGCGTCACCCGCGCACCCCCGGGCAGCCACGCATAATCCGCGTCGCACCCGGCAGCCCACGAACCCGTGGGTGGGGATCGCCGGTTCCGGGTGCCCATCGCTCCGGCCAGAAAGTGCTCTCCGTGACCGAAACGCTCGCCGCTCTTCCGCCCGCCGTCACCGAGGTGTTCGACACGGTTCAGGCACGCAACCCCCACGAACCCGAGTTCCTCCAGGCCGTGCATGAGGTGCTGGAGTCGATCGGCCCCGTGCTCGAGGAGCATCCCGAGTTCGTCGATGGCGGCATCGTGGAACGGCTCGTCGAGCCCGAGCGGCAGATCCTGTTCCGCGTGCCGTGGGTCGATGACAGCGGGCGTCTGCGCGTCAACCGCGGGTTCCGTGTGCAGTTCTCGTCGGTGCTCGGTCCGTACAAGGGCGGCCTGCGCTTCCACCCATCCGTGAACCTGTCGATCGTGAAGTTCCTCGGCTTCGAGCAGGTCTTCAAGAACGCGCTCACGGGGCAGGGCATCGGCGGCGCCAAGGGCGGCAGCGACTTCGACCCGCACGGCCGCTCCGACGCCGAGGTCATGCGCTTCTGCCAGTCCTTCATGAACGAGCTGTATCGCCACCTCGGCGAGCACACCGACGTCCCCGCCGGTGACATCGGCGTCGGGGCGCGCGAGATCGGCTACCTGTTCGGCCAGTACCGCAGGATCACGAACCGCCACGAGTCGGGCATGTTCACCGGCAAGGGCGTGCAGTGGGGCGGTGCCGAGGTCCGCACCGAGGCGACCGGTTTCGGCGCGGTCTTCTTCGCGCAGGAGATGCTGGGTGTGCGCGGTCAGTCCCTCGCGGGGCTGCGCGTCGGCGTCTCCGGCTCGGGCAACGTCGCGATCTACGCGATCAAGAAGGCGTGGCAGCTGGGCGCGACTCCGGTCACGGCTTCGGACTCGTCAGGCTACGTCGTCGATGACGCCGGCATCGACGTCGAGCTGCTGCGCCAGGTGAAAGAGACCGAGCGTGCGCGCATCGGCGAGTACGCCGCTCGTCGACCGTCGGCACGTTTCGTCGAGGGGGCACGCCCGTGGGAGGTGCCCGTCGACATCGCGATCCCGTCGGCGACGCAGAACGAGCTCGAAGAGCAGGATGCCCGCGCCCTCATCGGCAACGGCGTGCGCGCGGTCGCCGAGGGTGCGAACATGCCCTCGACACCCGGTGCCATCGCCGCGTTCCAGTCCTCCGACGTGATGTTCGCGCCGGGCAAGGCCGCCAACGCGGGCGGCGTGGCGACGTCGGCGCTCGAGATGAGCCAGAACGCCTCTCGGCAGCGGTGGAGCTTCGACGACAGCGAATCGCGCCTGCGCTCGATCATGAAGGACGTCCACGACTCCGCCTTCGACGCCGCCGCGCGGTACGGCCGCCCCGGTGACTACGTCGTGGGCGCCAACTCGGCGGCCTTCGAGCGCGTCGCGCACGCGATGCTCGCGCAGGGCGTCATCTGACGCTTCTCCGCGCGGGTTTCGCGGCGGTTCCCGGGCGGCTGCTGTCAGAGGTGGTGCTGCGGAACGTACGCCTTGGCACCCTGGGAAGATGCGCGGCCGGGTGACGACGAGGACCTTCGGAGGCGTCGGGCTGATCGTCTGCGCCGTCGCCGGGATGCTGCAGACCAGCCTGCTCGGCACGCCGGGCGCCGTCGTGGGGTGCCGCTCGGTGCCGGTCCGCGGACGTCGACGTGTTCTGGTCGGCGCGAGACGCGCATTTCTTTTCCTTTTTTCTTCGCGCCCCTTCCCTTAATCGAAGATATGTACTACACTGGAGCCAGTTCTCGCGCACGTGCCCATCTCGCGCTTGACCGTCCACTCTCTGTGTTTGGAGCGCTCATGGGGCACGACCTGTCGACCGACACCGGCTGGACGACCGCGCTCGATGACCTCGTATCCGACATGCTCACCACCCGTCGGCAGATCGCAGCACTCGAGGCGCGGCAAGAGCAGCTGCTCGCCGACGCGGTGGACCTCTCCCTCGCTCGCGTTGCGCAGGGCAGAGCAGCCGGCCGCCGCATGTCGCGCAGCGACCTGGCCGTCCGCGAAGTCGCGGCCGAGCTGGGTGCGGCGATGCGGGTGACGGATCGAACCGTGCAGTCCCGGATGGGGGATGCCGCGACACTCACGAGTCGCTTCGCCGCCACCTTCGCCGCGTGGCAGGCAGGGCGTATCGACGCGGGACATGTCCGAGTGATCCTCGACGCCGGCTCTCCCATCGCCGATGCCGACACTCGTGCCCGATACGAAGAGACGGTGATCGCGGTAGCGGAAGCCGAAGCGCCGGGCCGACTGCGCGCGATGGCGCGGGCGGTCGCCGCCCAGCTCGACCCGGATGCGACTGTCGAGCGGCAGCGCCGGGCCGTCGCGGACAGGTGCGTTCGGCTCATCGACCTCGACGACGGTGTCGCGCGGATCATCTCGGACCAGCCGGCAGCGCTCGCCTACGCGATCCGCGACCGGCTGACCGAGATGGCCCGCGCCATCGTGAACGACAACGCCGCGGCCGATAGCGGGCCCCGCTCGCTCGAGGCGCGCGACAGCGACGGCCACGACGAGACGGGATCCGTCGTCGTCACGGAACCCGTCGTCGTTACGGAACCCGTCGTCGTCACCGGCCCGTCCGACGGTACGCTCGCCGGCGCGGGCGACAGTACGCTCGCCGGCCCATCCGACGGCACGCTCGCCGGCGCCGGCGCGGACGCGGGCGCGAGGATCGCGGGATCCGGCAACGCGCACGCCGCATCGACCGACAGCGACGCCGACGGTGCGGCGTGGACCGGCGACGAGCACGGTGCGGCATCCGAACCCCGCGACTCCCGGACGATGGACCAGATTCGCGCCGACCTCTTCGCCGACCTGCTTCTGGCCGGCGCGCCGGCTGCACATGGCGAGGGTGACGCGCTCGCCGCGCTCACGGGGCACGTCCAGGTCACCGTCCCCGCGCTCACCGCCGCGGGCTCCGGCGCCGAGCCCTACCTCTTGGCCGGGTACGGTCCCATCGATCCCGACACCGCTCTCCGTCTGGCGGGCCACGCGAAGGGGTGGGACCGCGTCCTCACTCATCCGCATACCGGTGCCGTGCTCGCCGTCGACCGGTACCGGCCCGACAAGAAGCTCCGCCGACACTTGCGGGCGCGCGACGAGCGCTGTCGGGCTCCCGGGTGTCGGCGCCCGGCGATCCGCGCCGACGTCGACCACACGAAGGACGCCGCGAAGGGCGGGGCGACCTGCGAGACCAACCTCGGTCACTTCTGCAGGCGCCATCACACGCTCAAACACCACACGGCGTGGCGCGTCGAACAAAGACCGGGCGGGGTCCTCGAGTGGTACTCCCCCACGGGCCGTCGCTACCAGGACCGACCACCGTCGACGGTCAGATTCGTCCCGACGGACTGGCTGGCGATCGCCACCACGAGCACGGACGAGGGCGGACCGCCCGCGCCCTTCTGAGCCGGCACCCGCCCCCCCCGGCAACCCCCGCGCCCTCGGCGGCACGCGCAAATCGGCAGCCCCCGCCCCCTCAGAGGCACCCGCCGCCTCGGCAGCACCCGCTCCCTCTGCGGCACTCGCCCCCTCGGCAGGACCCACCCGCTCGGCAGCACCCGCCCCTCGGCAGCCCCCGCCCCTCGGCAGCCCCACCCCTCGGTGGCACCCGCGAGCCGGCAGCGCCCGCCCCCTCGGTAGCACCCGCCCCTCGGTGGCACCCGCCCCTCGGTGGCACCCGCGAGCCGGCAGCACCCGCCCGTCGGTGGCACCCGCCCCCTCGGCAGCGCCCGCCCCCTCGGCAGCGCCCGCCCCCTCGGCAGCCCCCGTCCCTCGGTGGCACCCGCCCGCTCGGCAGCACCCGCCCCCTCGGCAGCGCCCGCCGCCTCGGCAGCCCCACCCCTCGGTGGCACCCGCGAGCCGGCAGCACCCGCCCCCTCGGCGGCACGCGCGACGATGACGACGGCTCAGCGCGCCGGCCATGCCCTCCGCGCGCCGGGCGGGGTCATCCTCCGGCAGCGGCCTCGGCTGGCGCAGCATCCTTCAGCGGCCACAGCTGATCGAGCAGCTGATCGACCCACGCGATGAGCTCCGCATCGCGCGGCGCCTCGCCGCCCGCCGTCGGCAACGGCACGACGAGCGCGTCACCGCCCGAGATGAGCTTCGCTTTGGGATGCAGCCGCTGCAGCCGCACGCGCATCGAGTCGGGCAGATGCGCCGGTGCGATGCGCAGGTTCGGACCCATCGCGACGACGTCGGCGAGCCCCGCGCGAGCGGCGCGTCGGCGCAGGCGGGCGACCGCGATGAGCCCGTCGACGTCGCCCGGCATGTCGCCGTAGCGGTCGGTGAACTCGTCGACGACGAGGTCGATCGCGTCGTCCTTCGCGCTGAGGGATGCCGCGGCCGAGAGCTTCTGATAGGCCTCGAGCCGCAGCCGTTCGCTGTCGATGTACGACTCGGGAATCCGCGCCTGAACGGGCAGCTCGAGCCGCAGCTCGGTCGGGCCCTCGACGTCGTCGCCGCGGAACGTCGCGACCGCCTCGCCGATCATGCGCAGGTACAGATCGAACCCGACCCCTGCGATGTGGCCGGCCTGCTCGGCGCCCAGAAGATTGCCCGCGCCGCGGATCTCGAGATCCTTCAGCGCGACCTGCATTCCCGACCCGAGGTCGTTGTTGACCGCGATCGTCTCGAGACGGTCCGCTGCCGTCTCGGACAGCGGCTTCATCTCGTCATACAGGAAGTACGCGTACGCCCGCTCGCGCGCGCGGCCCACACGCCCGCGCAACTGGTGCAGCTGCGACAGCCCGTACTTGTCGGCCCGATCGATGATGATCGTGTTCGCGTTGGAGATGTCCAGGCCCGTCTCGACGATCGTCGTGCACACGAGCACGTCGAACCGGCGCTCCCAGAACGCGTCGACGACCTCTTCGAGCGCGTGCTCGCCCATCTGGCCGTGCGCGACGGCGATGCGCGCCTCGGGTACGAGCTCGGCGAGGTCGGCGGCGACCCGCTGGATCGACTGCACGCGATTGTGCACGAAGAAGATCTGTCCTTCGCGCAGCAGCTCACGACGGATCGCCGCCGCGATCTGCTTGTCATTGCGCGGACCGACGAACGACAGGATCGGATGCCGGTCCTCGGGCGGCGTCTGCAGCGTCGACATCTCGCGGATACCGGTGACCGCCATCTCGAGCGTCCGTGGAATCGGCGTGGCACTCATCGCGAGGATGTCGACGTTCGTCTTCAGCTTCTTGAGCGCGTCCTTGTGCTCGACGCCGAAGCGCTGCTCCTCGTCGACGATCAGGAGCCCGAGGTCTTTGAAGATGACCTTCTCGGTCAGGATGCGGTGCGTTCCGATGACCATGTCGATCGTGCCGTCGGTGAGCCCCGCGAGCACGTCGCGCGCCTGCTTGTCGGTCTGGAACCGGGACAGCGCCTTGACCTTGACGGGGAACCCGGCGAACCGCTCGGAGAACGTCTCCAAGTGCTGCTTGACCAGGAGCGTCGTCGGCACGAGCATCGCGACCTGCTTGCCGTCCTGGATCGCCTTGAACGCGGCCCGCACAGCGACCTCGGTCTTGCCGAATCCGACGTCGCCCGACAAGAGCCGGTCCATCGGGATCGGCTTCTCCATGTCGGCCTTGATCTCATCGATCGTCTGCAGCTGGTCAGGAGTCTCGGCGAACGGGAAGGCCTCTTCGAGCTCGCGCTGCCACGGCGTATCGGGTCCGAACGCATAGCCCTTCGCGGCCATCCGCGCCGAATAGAGCTTCACGAGCTCGACCGCGATGTCGCGCACCGCCTTGCGCGCCTTGCCCTTGGCCGCCGCCCAATCGCTGCCGCCCATCTTCGACAGCGTCGGCGCCTCGCCCCCGACGTAGCGCGAGAGCAGGTCGAGCTGATCCGTCGGCACGAAGAGCTTGTCGCCGGGGTACCCGCGCTTGGAGGGCGCGTACTCGAGCACGAGGTACTCCCGCACGCTCTTGACGGGATTGCGCCCGCCGCTGGACACCTCGCGCTGCGTCAGCTCGACGAAGCGCCCGATGCCGTGCGTCGCGTGCACGACGTTGTCCCCCGGCTTGAGCTGCAGCGGATCGACCACGTTCTTGCGACGCGACGCGAGCTTCTTGACGACACGCTGGTCTCCGCCGATCGTGCGCCCGTAGAACTCGGTCTCCGTGAGCACAGCGAACTTGGCGTCTGCCACCTCGAACCCGCGTTCGAGAGGCGCCGCGACGATGTGCGCCACACCGGCATCCGGGATCTCGCTCAAGGTGTCGACCTTGCGAGCCGCGATGCCGCGTTCGGCGAGCACGTCGCGTGCGCGATCCACCAGCCCCGCACCCGATGCCGCCACGACGACGCGCCATCCGTCGGCGAGCAGCTGGCCGACGTGCGCCGTCGCGCCGTCGACGTTGCCCTGGAACGAGGGCACGGATGCGCCGGGCACGCGAAGCGCGGAGGCCTGCTCGAGAGCGACGTCGATGTCGATGTCCTCGCCGGCCTCCTGCGCTTCTCGAAGCGCGGCGATCGCGTCGGAGGCGCCCGAGTCGAACGCGCTCAGCGTCCACCACACGGCGCGGCGCGCGTGCGCCGCCTCGCGCAGGTGCGGCAGCGTGACGAAATCGCCCGCGCCGAGGTCGATCGGCGCCTCGGCACCCGCCGTCGCGGCATTCCACGCCGCCTCGAGGAACTCGCGGTTCGTCTCGCCGAGCGTGATGGCACGCGTCACGGCACGCTCGGGATCGACGAGCGCGATGGCGGCGCCCTCGGGCAGGTAGTCGGCGAACGTCACGATGCGATCCGCGACGGCCGGAAGAAGGGATTCCATCCCCTCGACGGGGATCCCCTCGGACATCTTCTCGAGCATGCCCCGCAGACCGGGGAAATCCTCGGCGAGAGCGCCGGCACGGGCACGGACGTCGGGCGTGAGCAGCAGCTCGCGGCTGGCGATGAGCTGCACGGCGGGCACGTCGCCGGGAAGCGAGCGCTGATCGGCGACCGAGAACGCGCGGATCTGGTCGACCTCGTCGCCGAAGAACTCGATGCGATACGGGTGGGGCGCCGTGGGCGGGAAGACATCGAGGATGCCGCCGCGCACGGCGAACTCGCCGCGGCGCGACACCATGTCCACGCGCTGGTAGGCCAGCTCGACCAGGCTCAGCGCGATCGTCGCGAGATCGTGGTCGCGCCCGCCGACAGCGAGCTCGACGGGCGGCACGTCGGTGAGCCCCGCCGCGAGCGGCTGGATCGCGCCGCGCACCGAGGTCGTCACGACGAGCGGCGAGGTGCCCTCCCACCGTGCGATGCGGCCGAGCACATCGAGCCGATTGCCGACGATCTCGGCCGACGGGCTGAGACGTTCGTGCGGCAAGGTCTCCCACGCGGGGAAATGCATGACCTCAGCGCCGGGAAGCACGGAGGCGAGCGCGGGCCCGAGCGCATCGGCGCGGCGACCCGTCGGGGTGATCACGAGAAGCATCGGCGGGTGTCCTGCCGCGCGGCGTCTGTCGAGCAGCGCCGCCAGCAGCGGGGCATCGAGGCCTTCGACGAGCGAGAAGTCGGCGTCGGCGGATGCTGCGCCCGCGGCATCCCGGAAGGACTCAGCCTGTTCGAGGGCGCGCACGATCCCGGGAACTGTCACCGCAGAAGTCTACGCGGGACGGCGGACATGCGCGCCGCGCGGCGCTCGTAGGATGAACGGATGAGCGATCGACAGCACCTCGGCAACGTCCCGATGGGTGCGCCCTACGCTCCGCCGTACGTCCTGCCGCGCGCCGTCGCGATGCCGCCTCCTCCCCCGCAGCCTCGCGCCGCGACGACCGGGATCGTCGCGCTCGTGGCCGCACTCGTGGCATCCGTCGTCGCGCCGCTCGTCGTCGCGTTGGCGGCGTACGGCATCGGTTCGGCGGGGATCGACTTCGTCCGGCTCGTGAGCGGGCCGAACCTCGACTGGGCGGCGCTGAGCCCCGTACGCGACATCGTGCTGCTCGCGGAGGTCGCGGGATGGGCGGGCACGACGGCCGGGATCTGGGCTCTCGTGCAGGGCATCATCGCGATCGCGACCGGCGCGGGCCGGGGTCAGGGCATCGCCGCTGTCGTCCTCGCCGTCGGCGGCCCGGTCATCTTCGCCGTCGCCGCGGTCGGCGCACTCGCGCTCGGGCTGGCGGCCGCTCCGTACTGACCCGCGTCACACGCGCGGAGCGTGGTGCTTCTGCTGCGCCGCGAGCAGCCCCTCGCCGACGAGCTGCTCGACGGCGTCGGCGGCGTCCGAGAGCAGAATGGGCAACATCTTGCGCTCGGTGGTGCCGAATGGGTCGAGGACCCAGTCCGCGGCATCCTGACGCCCCGGAGGTCGCCCGATGCCGACGCGCACGCGCGGGAACTCCGGCGTGCCGAGGGCCTTCGCGACGTCGCGCACGCCGTTGTGACCGCCGTGACCCCCGCCCGTCTTGAGCTTGAGGCTGTCGAACGGGATGTCCAGTTCGTCGTGCACGACGATGACATGGCCGGGTTCGATGCCGTAGAACTTCGCGAGCCCGGCGACCGGACCCCCCGAGACGTTCATGAAGGAGTTCGGCTTCGCCAGGATCAGCTTCGCCCCGCCCGGCCGCAGCCACGTCTCGGCGATGCGAGCGTTCGCCTTGTGCGCCTTGAAGCCCTCGCCGCGTCGTGCCGCGAGTTCGTCGACGACGAGCTGCCCCACGTTGTGTCGGGTCGTTTCGTAGCGCGGCCCTGGATTGCCCAGGCCCACGACGAGCCATGCGTCTGCCATGCCCACCATCCTGCCCGAACGGCCGCCGCCCGAACGCCGAAGGGGTGCGTCGCCCGGTCGGACGACGCACCCCTTCGTGAGCGTGCGGAGTCTTACTCGGCGCTCTCGGCCGACTGCTCTGCGGCGACGGCGGCATCCGCCTCGGCGATCTCATCCTCAGCGGCGATCGCGGCGGCGGGCACCGAGATCGCGACGATGAGCGTCTCGGGGTCGGCGATGAGCGACGAGCCCTTGGGCAGCGTGAGGTCGGCGGCGGTGATGTGCGCGCCTTCCTCGAGGCCTTCGATGTCGACCTCGATGCTCTCGGGGATGTGGGTCGCCTCGGCCTCGAGCAGGATCGTCGGTGCGTCGAGGTTGGCGATCGTGCCCGGGTAGGACTCGCCGAGCACGACGACGGGAACGTCGACCTGGACCTTCTCGCCCTTCTTCACGACGAGCAGGTCCATGTGCTCGATGATCTGGCGCACGGGGTCGCGCTGCACGTCCTTGACGAGCGTCAGCTGCGACGCGCCGTCGATGTCGAGGTCGAGCAGCGCGTTGGCGCGGCGCACGAGGAGCGACACCTGGTGACCCGGCAGTGCGACGTGCACGGGGTCGGTGCCGTGGCCGTAGACGACGGCGGGGATCTTGCCCTCGGCGCGGAGGCGACGGGCGAAGCCCTTGCCGAAGCTGTGGCGGGTCTCGGTGGCGACCTTGTTGTCGAGTTCGTTCGACATGATGTTCTCCTTGGGGCACGCGGCCCGTTCGCTCTTCGGGCACCGCGCTTCTCGCGGGCCCACGTATGGGGGTCTCGACTCGAACGCGAGCGCGTGAGGAAACCTGGAAGGCCTGCACACCCCCGTCGATAACGGATGCCGCGACGTGCCGCCGTGGCGGCATGCGACGATCCCTCGCCGAAGTCCACCCCGAGTCTACCAGCGCTCCCGCTACGATGATGAACGGACCATCCTGCCCCGACCCAGAGGACCCGTGACCATGGACACTCAGCTCGCCACGACCGTCATGATGGGGCTCATCGGCCTCATGAGCGCCCTCGGGCTCATCGCTCTCGTCGGGGCGTTCTGGTCGATGGGCCGTCAGGCGTACCGCAAGGACTGAACGCGCCGGCCGTCGTCCGTACCCGCGCCATCGCGCCACGCGTTGCGCCCCGAACCGTCCCCTCATCGAACCCAGGAGCACGTGTGACGCAGAGCGACCCCTCGACCAGCAACGACATCTCGACCGATCGCGACGATCAGCCGGGTTCGGCTCCCGCGCACGAGGGCGCGCCGCGCCCCGAAGAGGTCGAACGCCCGGTCCCGGAACCGGAGGGTCCGGATGCCGCGCCCGCCGCGACGGCGAACATCGGTGTCGTGGGGCTTGCGGTGATGGGGTCGAACCTGGCGCGCAACCTCGCGTCGCGCGAGGGAAACACCGTCGCGGTGTTCAACCGCACGTACGCCAAGACCGAGGAGCTCGTCACGGCGCACCCCGAGGCGGGGTTCGTCGCGACCGCGTCGTACGAGGAGTTCGCCGCATCGCTCGTGCGCCCGCGGACGGCGATCATCATGGTCAAGGCGGGCCCGGCGACCGACGCCGTGATCGACTCGCTCGTGTCGGTGTTCGAGCCCGGTGACATCATCGTCGACGGCGGCAATGCCCTGTTCACCGACACGATCCGCCGCGAGAAGGCCGTGCGCGACACGGGCATCAACTTCGTCGGGATGGGAGTCTCCGGCGGCGAGGAGGGCGCGCTGCTCGGGCCCTCGCTCATGCCGGGCGGTTCGGACGAGTCCTGGATCACGCTGGGACCGATCCTGCGGTCGATCGCCGCGGTCGCCGAGGACGAGCCGTGCGTGACGCACGTGGGTCACGACGGCGCAGGGCACTTCGTGAAGATGGTGCACAACGGCATCGAGTACGCCGACATGCAGCTCATCGCCGAAGCGTACGACCTGATCCGGCGAGCGACGGGCAAGAGCCCCGCCCAGATCGCCGACATCTTCGCCGAGTGGAACACCGGCGAACTCGAGTCCTACCTGATCGAGATCACCGCCGAGGTGCTCCGCCAGACGGATGCTGCCACGGGCGAGCCGCTCGTGGACGTCATCCTCGACCAGGCCGGCGCGAAAGGCACCGGCGCGTGGACGGTGCAGACCGCGCTGGACCTCGGCGTGCCGGTGTCCGGGATCGCGGAAGCGACCTTCGCCAGGTCGCTGTCCGCTCAGGCCGGACAGCGCCCCTACGGTGTGAACCTTCCCGGACCCGACCGCGACCTCGACGTCAGCGACGTGGACGCGTTCATCGAAGACGTCCGCTTGGCGTTGTACGCGTCGAAGATCGTCGCGTACTCGCAGGGGTTCGACCTCATCCGCGCCGGCGCCGCCGAGTACGGCTGGGCGATCGACCTCGGCGCCATCTCGAAGATCTGGCGGGCCGGGTGCATCATCCGTGCCCAGTTCCTCAACCGCATCGCCGACGCCTACACGCAGGACCCCGGGCTGCCCCTGCTCATGGCCGCCCCGTACTTCGACGAAGCGCTCGGCCGGGCACAGGGTGCGTGGCGACGCATCGTCGCGGACGCCGCAGCCAGTGGCATCCCCTCTCCCGCGTTCGGTTCGTCGCTGGCCTATTACGACGGGATCCGCGCCACGCGCCTGCCCGCCGCGCTCATCCAGGGCCAGCGCGACTTCTTCGGTGCCCACACCTACCGCCGCATCGACCGCGAGGGCACCTTCCACACCCTCTGGTCCGGCGACCGCACCGAGATCGACGCCGAAGACACCCACTGACCCCCACCCGCGAGACTGCACCGGGGCGCCGAGACTGCGGGGTTCACCCGCTGTCTCGCCCCGCCGTTGCAGTCTCGCGGTCAACGGGTTCATAGGGAGCGCACAGCCGGCGCATAGCGCTCGCCATAGGAAACCCATAGGTGCGGGCGCAGAATGGGAGGCGTGAACGCCACTCCCTCCCTGCACCGGCCCGACGGCACCGCCCTGCGCGTGCTCGTCGTCGACGACGAGCAGATGCTCACCGACCTGCTCTCGATGGCGCTGCGGATGGAGGGCTGGGAGGTGCGCGCCGCGTCCTCGGGCACCGAGGCACTGCAGGCGGCGCGCGAGTTCGAGCCCGACGTCATGGTGCTCGACGTCATGATGCCCGACCTCGACGGGATGGCCGTGCTGCAGCGGCTGCGCCAGTCGGGCGACAACGTGCCCGTGCTCTTCCTCACGGCGAAGGACGCCGTCGCCGACCGCGTCGCGGGCCTCACGGCGGGCGGCGACGACTACGTCACGAAGCCGTTCAGCCTCGAGGAGGTCGTGGCACGCCTGCGCGGACTCATGCGCCGCGCCGGCACGGCGCACCCGAGCGGCAGTGAGCCGATCCTGCGCGTCGGCGACCTCAGCCTCAACGAGGACAGCCACGAAGTCGAGCGCTCCGGCACCGAGATCGAGCTCACGGCGACCGAGTTCGAGCTGCTGCGCTTCCTCATGCGCAACCAGCGCCGCGTCGTATCCAAGGCCCAGATCCTCGACCGCGTCTGGAACTACGACTTCGGCGGGCGCTCCTCCGTCGTCGAGCTCTACATCTCGTACCTGCGCAAGAAGATCGATGCGGGCCGCGAACCCCTCATCCACACCGTGCGCGGCGTCGGGTACATGATCAAGGCCCCGCAGTGACGGATGCCGCGGCCCCGGCACCGCCGACGGGTCGGCGCCCCTGGACTCTGCAGAACCGCCTGATCGGCACGGTCGTCGCGATCGTCTCGCTCATCCTCGTGCTCGTCGCGGTCGCGATGAGCGCGATCCTGGGCACCGTCCTCGAGCAGCGCCTGAACGCGCAGCTGACGTCGACCGCGAACCGCACGGCGCTGTGGATCGGGCCGATGCTGAGCGCGGGGATGACGGCCGCCGACGTGCTGCGCGAGAACCCGCAGCCGGCCGGCTCGCTGCTGGCGATCTCGTCGCCCTTCGGCGAGGCCACGGCCGCTGTCGTGCAGGACGACGGCACCGTCGCGACGCTGGATGACGACCAGATCTCGCAGATCGCGCAGGGACTGCGCGTGCAGGGGCCCATCGTCGCCTCGATCGACGACGTCGGCACGTACCGGCTCGAGCCCCTCCGCGCGGGAGCGACCGTCGTCCTGGTCGGGCTCTCGCGCGCCGATGTCGCCACGACGATCGGCCAGATGCTCACGACGATCACCCTCCTCACGCTCGGTGGCCTGATGCTGCTCAGCGTCGCGACGGCGTGGACGATCCGCGTGGGGCTCGCGCCGCTGCGCGCCGTCGCCGACACCGCGGCACGGGTTTCGGCGCTGCCGCTCGCCGAGGGCGCCGTCTCGCTCACCGAGCGCGTGCCGGCCGCGCAGGCCGATCCGCGCACCGAGGTCGGGCGAGTCGGCGAAGCCCTCAACACGATGCTCGACCACGTCGCGGTCTCGCTCGACGCGCGTCAGCGCAACGAAGAGCGGATGCGGGCATTCGTCGCCGACGCGAGCCACGAGCTGCGCACGCCTCTCGCCTCGATCCGCGGGTACTCCGAGCTGTCGCTGCGGGCCCTTCGGCAAGCTCAGGGACCGGCTGTGGCTCAGGGACCGGGCGGCGCGCCCGAGGTCACCGGCATCGCGTGGGAGACGACGGAGGCGTCGCTCGAGCGCATCCAGGCGCAGTCGCTGCGGATGACGGCGCTCGTCGAGGACCTGCTGCTGCTCGCGCGTCTCGACGAGGGGCAGGAGCTCGTCTACGGCTCAGTCGACCTGTCGCGCCTCGTGATCGATGCGACCGGCGATGCCCAGGCCGCGGCATCCGATCACGAATGGTCGCTCGACCTCGATGAGAACCCCGTCGTCGTCGCGGGCGACGCCGGGCGCCTCACGCAGGTCGTCGCCAACCTGCTCGCCAACGCGCGCATCCACACCCCCGAGGGCACGCACGTCGCGGTCTCGGTGCGGCACGACGGCCGAGAGGCCGTCGTGAGCGTGCACGATGACGGCCCCGGCATCGACCCCGCCGTCGCCGACGAGCTGTTCCAGCGCTTCTCGCGCGGCGACCGCTCCCGCGCACGGCAGACGGGCGGCACCGGCCTCGGCCTGTCGATCGCGCAGGCGATCGCGCGCGCCCACGGCGGCACGCTGTCGGTGCGATCGGCGCCGGGCGACACGACGTTCGAGCTGCGACTGCCCGCGGCCCGGCCGGCCGACCCCCACGCCGACCCCGCGACGACGCCGGCTCAGTAGCCGCTGAACGCGTCGGTCGTGATCGAGCGCGCCCGCTCGAGCGCGGGCGCCAGGTCG
Organism: Microbacterium sp. NPDC055910; assembly: GCF_042271185.1. Lineage (NCBI taxonomy): Bacteria > Bacillati > Actinomycetota > Actinomycetes > Micrococcales > Microbacteriaceae > Microbacterium > Microbacterium sp. NPDC055910. The sequence goes on along the minus strand of NZ_JBHJZS010000006.1, from coordinate 14,937 downwards.
GCGATCAGGCCGGGTGGACCCGAGATGTACGCGTGCCGCGACGCGATGTCGGGGACGACCTGCACGAGCCCGCCGGCGTCGAGACGCACACCGCGCGCCCACGCCCAGTGCGACGGCAGATCCGCGGGCCGGTCCCGTGTGAAGACGACGACGGGCACGCCCGTCGCTTCGAGCTCGGGGCGATAGGCCAGCTCCGACGACTCGGATGCCACGTACACGAGCACGACATCGCGGTCCTCGGCGGCGAGCTTCGCGGCGCGCAGCTGAGACACGAACGGCGTGACGCCGATGCCCGCCGCGACCATCAGCAGGGGCGCGGTCGTGCGCTTGGGCAGGACGAAGTCTCCCCACACGCCCGTGACGGGCAGCGCCGTGCCGGCCTCGACGGCCGCGAGCGCGCGCTTGTACGAACTGGGCGGCTTCGCCCCCTCGCCCTGGGCCTCGCGGAACGCGACCCGCACGAACGGCATGTCCTGCGGCGCCGAGGCGATGCTGAACTCGCGTCGGGTTCCGCGCGCGTCGGGGTGGTGGTGCGGCACCTCGAGCTCGAGGTACTGGCCGGGCACGAACCGCAGCGGACGACGGGCGAGGAAGGTCAGCTCGCGCACGGTCGGTGTGAGCTGCGTCCGGGAATCGAGGACGAGCCGCACGGACGAGCGCACCGCGAACGCGAAGGCGACGAGGTTGCCGATGATGAGCGCACGCTCCTGGCCGAGACTCATGGCGCCGAGGTCGATCGGCCAGCCCGCGAGGATGCCGACGACGGCCGCGACGATGAACTGCTGACGGCGCCGCGGCGGCAGCGTGAGCGGCTCGGACAGCATGAACGCGCCGAGGAACAGGAAGGGCGACGACGACAGGATCGGCCAGAAGATGTCGCCGATCTCGGTCGACACACCCGCCGCCTCGTACTGCGCGGCCGTGCGCATGACGGCGACGCCGACCGCGACGACGAGGAAGACGGCGATCACCCGCAGCTTCTCGGTGCGCCACAGGACGACGATGCCCAGCAGCGCGACGGGGCCGGCCATCGCGGGTGTGCCCACCCACCACGACGGCATCCCGAGCGCGGGGACGGCCAGCGCGACGAGCGTCAGCACCGTCGCGCCGACGGCGGCGGGATTGAGGATGTGCCGCCCCTGCCACGCGAGGACGTACTTCGAGAGGGATGCCACGGCCGCGGCCAGCGCGATCCCCGCGAGCCCGGCGAGATCGAGCGTCGGTCGCAGCACGAACAACAGGATGTGCGCCGTGATGAGCGAGGACTCCAGACGCCACGGCAGCGAGAGGATGCGCTGAGCCGCGGCATCCACCCCCACGCAGACGCCGGCCAGGACCGCGAGCGTCGCGAGCAGCTCGAGCGGTCCGGGAGCCACCTGGCCGAAGAACGACAGCACGAGCGCGATCCCGCCGAGCACGGCGAGCGCGAGCAGCACGAGACGGTACATCGACACGCGGCCGAGGACCGCGAAGACACGACTCCACAGGACGGTGAACGAGCCCAGCACGTCACACCACCTCGCGAGAGGCCTGGGCGGACGTGCGAGGGCGCGGCGAAGACGTGTCGGTCACGGTTCCACGGTACTGCCCGCAGCGAACAGCTCGGCCCGGCAGCCCGGCGACCATTCCACCCGGCCGTCGGTCATCATGCGCACCCAGTGGACGCCCCACTCGTGCGCGAGCCGCGGGCCCCCGTCGAAGAAGAGCGCCGTCGCGATCGCATCGGCCCGCAGCGCCGTCGCCGCGACCGCCCACGTCGCCGCGATCGCGCGCACGGGCTCTCCCGTGCGCGCATCGAGCACATGATGCAGGCCGTCGCCCCACGCACGCCGGTTGGTCGCCGAAGCGCACAGCGCGGCGTCCTCGACCTCCCACACCCCGAGGACGCGGCGGGCGTCGAAGGGGTGCTCGAGGCCGATCCGCTCCCGGACGCCGTGCATCGCCATGTCACCGCCCGCGTCGACGACGACGACGCGATGTCCCGCACGGCGGAGGAGTGCCGCGACGAGGTCGACGAGGTGCCCTTTGCCGACGGCGCCGACATCGATGAGGGCCGGACGGCGCAGCGCCAGCCGCTCATCGTCCCAGGTGAGCTGCGCCCGCCAGTCCGACGGAGCGGAGCGCGCGCCGCGATCGACGAGCGAGAAGTCGGCGTCGTACCCGCGCTGGGCGAGTGCGTCGCCCACGAGCGGCTGCACGGCGCCGGCTGTGGCCTCCGAGAGCGCGGTGTACGCGTCGAGCATGACGCGGGCATCCCCGGGAGCGGGCGCTTCTCCCCCGTCACGAGCGAGCCGGGCGACGAGCGAATCGGCGCGGAAGCGCGACCACGTCTCGTCGAACGACGAGATGACGGATGCCACGTCCCGCCGCACGGCATCGCTCATCCGATCGGGGGTCTCGACGAGCCACTCGGTGCCGATCGCGGCGAAACGCCAGTGCTCGCGGAGCGTCACCGTCTCAGTCCGCGGCGTCGGCCTTGATCGCCTCGAGCGCCTCGGCGAATCCGCCGCTCGTGAGCGAGGACCCCGCGACGCGGCTGACCGAGACCTCGTCGAGGGGCTTTCCCACGACTTCGCCCGAGATGCCGCCGATGAACTGGCCCTGGAACTGCGCGGATTCGGCGCGCTGCGGGTCGCCTACGACCGACACGTCGGTGACGACGTCGTCGGCGAGCGTCACGGTCACCGTGATCGTCTCGACCGATTCGGGCGTCGCGTAGGAGCCCTCCGCCGTGTACACGCCGTCGGCGTACGGTCCCGCGACCTGATCGCCGTCGGCCCCGGCAGAGGTGGAGGCGCAGCCGGCGAAGCCGAAGGCACCCGCGATTCCGACCGCCGCCGCGGCGAGCGTGCGCGTGCGAACCGTCACGCCGCCCCGTCGAACATGCTCGTGACCGAGCCGTCCTCGAAGACCTCGCGGATCGCACGGGCGAGCAGCGGCGCGATCGGGAGGACCGTCAAGTGGGGGAAGCACTTCTCGGGCGGCAGGGGGATCGTGTCGGTCACGACGACCTCGTCGATCGCGTCGCTCTGCAGTCGCTGGGCGGCGGGATCGCTGAAGACGGCGTGGGTCGCCGCGACGATGACGCGTTCGGCACCGTTCTTCTTGAGCGCCTCGGCTGCCTTGACGATCGTGCCGCCCGTGTCGATCATGTCGTCGACGAGCAGGCAGACCCGGCCGTCGACGTGGCCGACGATCTCGTTGACGCTCACCTGGTTGGCGACGTTGGGGTCGCGACGCTTGTGGATGATCGCGAGCGGTGCGCCGAGGCTGTCCGACCACTGGTCGGCGACGCGCACGCGGCCCGTGTCGGGCGAGACGACCGTCAGCTTCTCACGGTCTTCGGCGGACAGGGTGCGCTGGAAGTACTCCAGCAGCACGGGCTTGGCGAAGAGGTGGTCGACCGGGCCGTCGAAGAATCCCTGGATCTGGGCGGCGTGCAGGTCGACGCTCATGATGCGGTCGGCACCGGCCGTGCGCAGCAGATCCGCGACGAGACGGGCGCTGATGGGCTCGCGTCCGCGGCCCTTCTTGTCCTGCCGCGAATACGGGTAGTACGGCATGACGACCGTGATGCGCTTGGCGGAGGCCCGCTTGGCGGCATCCAGCATGATGAGCGTCTCCATGAGCCACTCGTTGACCGGCGGACCGAAGGTCTGGATGAGGAAGAAGTCGCACCCGCGGATCGAGACCTCGAAACGGGTGAGGATCTCACCCGAGGCGAAGGTGCGGTGCTCGGTCGGCACGAGCTTCGTCCCCAGACCCTGGGCGACATCACCTGCCAGCTCGGGGTGCGAGCGACCAGCCGCGACGACGAGCCGCTTCTTGGTCTTCGCGACCAGACCCGGAGTCGTGTCCCCCGAGTGATCGCGATCAGCCGTCTTGTTCTTGCGCCCCATCGTCCGCTTTCTGTGCGGACCGAGCCTTGGCCGCGACGTCCGCGGCACCGGTTCCCGGTCTGTTCATCTCGACCCACCCCTCGACGTTGCGCTGGGGGGAGACGCTGAGGGCCAGGGCACCCGCGGGAACGTCCTTGCGAACGACGGCTCCCGCCCCGGTCTTCGCGCCATCTCCGATCCTAACGGGCGCGACGAAGACGTTATGCGACCCCGTGTGCACCTCGTCGCCGAACTCGGTGCGATGCTTGGCGAGGTCGTCGTAATTGGCCGTGATGGCGCCCGCGCCCAGATTGACGTGGCGTCCGATCGTCGCATCGCCGATGTACGACAGGTGCGGAACCTTGCTGCCCTCGCCGATCGTGGTGTTCTTCGTCTCGACGAAGGTTCCGATCTTGCCGTTCTCGCCGAGGATCGTGCCGGGGCGCAGGTACGAGAACGGACCGACCGTCGCTCCCGCGCCGATGACGGCGAGCGTCGCGTCGGTGCGCTTGACGGTCGCCCCCTCCCCCACTTCGCAGTCGGACAGCGTCGTGTCGGGCCCGATGACGGCGCCCGAGGCGATCGTCGTCGCCCGCAGCAGGTAGGTGTTCGGCAGGATCGTGACATCGGGCGCGAGCGTCGCGTCGACGTCGATCCACGTCGTCGCGGGGTCGAGGATCGACGCGCCCTCGAGCTGCCAGCGACGCACCGTGCGCGCGTTGAGCAGACGCGCCGCCTCGGACAGCTGCACGCGGTCGTTGACCCCGAGCGCGACGGCGGCGTCGGGCGCCGGCGTCGCGGCGACCTGCTCGTCGGCACCGCGCAGCAGACCGACGACGTCGGTGAGGTACTTTTCGCCCTGCGCGTTGGCGGTGCCCACGCGCGAGAGCTGCACGCGCAGCGACGCCGCGCGGAAGACGTAGACCCCGGCGTTGATCTCGGTGACGGCGCGCTCCTCGGGCGTGGCATCCTTCTGCTCGACGATGCGGGCGACGGCGCCCGACTCGTCGCGGATGACACGGCCGTAGCCGGTCGCGTCATCGAGGATGGCGCTCAGCACGGTCGCGGCGGCCGCGCGCGCACGGTGCGTGTCGAGCAGTGCCGTGAGCGTGTCGGCGTCGAGCAGCGGCACATCGCCGCTGAGCACGAGCACATCGCCGTCGAAGTCCGGGATCGCCTCGAGCGCGACCTCGACGGCGCGGCCGGTGCCGGGGATGTCGTCCTGGTCGACGACGACGGCCTGAGCGTCGGTGTCGACGACGGCCTGCGCGACACGGTCGCGATCGTGGCGCACGACGACGAGGACCGACGCGGGCGAGAGGGCGCGGGCCGTGCGCACGACGTGTCCGACGAGCGGACGACCGCCGATCGGATGCAGCACCTTGGGCAGCGCCGACTTCATGCGGGTGCCCTGCCCCGCGGCGAGGACGACGACGGCCAGCGGTGTGTGCGTGTTCGACATGCTCCGCCGCCAGGATTCGAACCTGGGCCTAACAGCTCCAAAGGCTGTCGTGCTGCCGTTACACCACGGCGGACCGGCCGCGACCGCGGCACCTGACAAGTCTGCCACGACGCAGGCGGATGCGATGATGGGCGGGTGGCGGACAAGTCGGACGAAGTCGATCGCATCGTCGAGGCGTGGATCGCGCAGCGCCCCGACCTCGACTTCTCGCCGCTGGAAGTGCTCTCGCGCGTCGATCGGCTCTCTCGCCACCTCGACCGCGCGCGGCGCGATGCGTTCCGCCGCAGCGACCTGGAGCCGTGGGAGTGGGACGTGCTGTCGGCCCTGCGGCGCGCGGGCGAGCCGTTTCAGCTCAGCCCCAAGCAGCTGCTGCAGCAGACGCTCGTCTCGAGCGGCACGATGACGAACCGCATCGACCGGCTCGTGGCCCGGCGGCTCGTCCGGCGCGAAGCCGACCCGGATGACGGTCGCAGCATCCTCGTCACGATCACCGATGACGGCCGCCTGCGCGTCGACGCGGCCATCACGCGCCTCGTCGACGCCGAGGCGACGCTGCTCGCGACGCTCTCGCGCGCCGACCGCGACCGCCTCGCGGGCCTCCTGCGCAAGCTGAGCCTCGGCTTCGACCGCTGAGCGCATCCGGGCAGGCGTCGCCGCCGGCCCGGATGCCACGGGTCAGCGTCCGACGGACTCCGCGAGGTCGGCACCGGCCGACTCGTCGAGGTAGCGCTCGAGGCTGTCGTCGAGCTCATCGATCCACGGCGTGTGGTGCTGCACCGCGATCGTGCCGGTCATGACCGAACGGTAGGTGCGGTCACGGTAGCCCATGATGTCCTCGGCCTTGTCGTCCTTCCACGCGAGGAAGATCTCGACGACCTCATCGATGTCGAACATCGGGTAGTCGGTCGCATCGATCAGGTCGCGGATGTAGTCGCCCTGGAACCGGATCTCATCGGCGGCGCTGGCGATCGCGTGGAACCGCGCGAGCCAGTGATCGATGTCGATCTGCCGCGTCGCGGCATCCGGAAGCCGGATGCGCCCGAGGATGATGTCGCGCACGAACCAGGCCTGTGCGTCGAACATGTTGAACGTGAACCACTGGTCCTGTGCGCCGAGGTAGAACACGTGCGGGTTGTCCTGCCACACGATGCCCTTGTACAGCCCCGCGGGGTAGACGCAGTTGCGCGACTCGAGGGCGAGCTCGTCGGGAAGGAAGGGGTACTTGTGCAGGTAGCCCGTGCACAGGATGACGGCGTCGATCTCGGCGACGCTGCCGTCCGAGAAGTACGCCGTCGACCCCTCGAAGCGATCGATGAGCGGACGCTCCTCGAACCCCTCGGGCCAGTCGTATCCCATGGGCTGCGTGCGATAGCTCGCGATGACGCGTCCGGCGCCCATCTTGTAGGCCTGGCTGCCGATGTCCTCGGCCGAATAGCTCGAGCCGACCACGAGGACGGTGCGGTCCTTGAGCGCCTCGGCGCCGCGGAAGTCGTGCGCGTGCATGATGATGCCGGGGAACGTCTCGACACCGGCGATCTCGGGCTGCGACGGGAAGGAGAAGTGACCGGATGCCACGATGATGCGATCGAACTCCTCGCTCGTGGTCGAGCCGTCGACGAGGTTCTCGCTCGCGAGCGTGAACGTCTCGGTCTCGGGGTGGTAGTCCACCCAGCGCACGACCGTGCTGAAGCGCACCGCTGCGCGCAGGCCCGCTTTCTCGACGCGGCCGTTGATGTAGTCCCACAGCACCTCACGCGGCGGGTAGGACGAGATCGGCTTTCCGAAGTGCTCGTCGAAGCTGTAGTCCGCGAACTCCAGCGCCTCCTTGGGGCCGTTCGACCACAGGTTGCGGTACATGCTGGAGTGGACCGGCTCGCCGAATTCGTCGAGACCCGTGCGCCACGTGTAATTCCACTGGCCGCCCCAGTCCTCCTGCTTCTCGAAGCAGACGATCTCGGGAACTTCTGCGCCCGCCTGTTCTGCAGCGTGGAAGGCTCGCAGCTGCGCCATTCCGCTGGGACCGGCGCCGATAATCGCTATTCTCATGTATTCGTATCCTCTAGTTGCGTATCACTTGCATCTGCGTCATCGCATACATCTGCACCGCTGCGGCACGGGGAAGAAACACCACGCGCGCCGTCCGGGTTTCGGTGCTGACCGTCTTCCAGGGTATCAAGCACGCGATCAGCGGTCTTTTCCGGGTGATTGCGGGTCGTGCGCAACGCACTGCGCGGGCCCGCCTCCGAAGGGACGGACCCGCGCAGCGCTGTGGCGAGGACCGGTTACGAGCCCTGGTACGGCGCGAAGACCGTGAAGGTCTCGTCCGTCTCGAGGTTCGTCACCGTGACGGTCGCCTCACCGTCGGCGACGGACGCCGACCGTGAGTTGAGCGAGACCGCGACGGTCTTGCCCGGCGCGACCGACGAGAACGACTTCTTGCCGAAGGCCGTCTCGACGGTGATGTCCACCGGGGCATCCGCGTCGTTCCTGACCGAGACGCTCACGTACGCCGTGCTGCCCAGCGACCGCGTCGCGGTGCTGGCCGTGACGGCGAGCGAGTCTGCGAGCTCTCCGCAGTCACCGACCGTCGCGCCGCCCAGGGCGTTCGTCGCGCCGAAGTCGCTCAGCGCGGCGCTGTTCGCGTCGCACGTGAGCGTGCCGTACACGGTGTTGCCCGCGAACACGGGGCCGTACTCACCGGCGAGCCTGCTGAAGCGCTCGTTGGCGGTGACCTGCGTGTTGCCGGACAGCTCGACCCCACGACGGAACGTCGTGCCCGCCGCGGTGACGTCGCGCTCGACGCCGCTGATCGTCGCGGAGCCCTCGACGGTCGATCCGAAGATCTGGAACGTCTCGGCCCCGTCGACGGCGAGCGCACCCGAGATGACCGTGTCGGTCACCATGACGGATGCATCGCCCGTGACGGTGAGGGCACCGGCGATGTCGGCATCGGTGATGCACGTGGCACCCGCGGTGAGCGTGACGGACTCGAGCGCGCCGGTCAGCGTCTGGGTGCACTCCAGTGCCGCGCCGGGCAGTGCCGTCGCGGTGTACGAGTCGGCATCGCCGATGTTGCCGGCGGCGTCGATCGCGCGGTGCTCGACGACGTGCGTGCCGAACCCGGGGATGAAGCCGCCCAGCGGGTGGTCATCCGGAAGGGTCTGCTCGAACGCGGCCTTGCTCAGTCCGCCCGAGCCGAGGTTCCCGTAGGTGAGGGCCTTCAGGTCGGTGCCCGAGTGGCGGAAGCGGAACGGCGAGTCCGGCATCGGCTGCTCGGGGAAGCCCGAGTAGTCGAGCCATCCGTCGCCGTTCAGGCGCAGCTGACCGACGACGTAGCGCTCACTGTCGTACCCGGCGGTGGAGTCCGTCGGGTCGAGCTTCATGTCCCATCCGCCGAAGTAGATCGGGTGAGCATCGGTCGTCGAGGTCGCGAGCGACTCCGACAGCGTCCGCGGCGCGGTGGGCATGACGGCGTCGATCTTCCACGCCTGCGTCGCCGGGGCGACGTCGGGGTTCGCCGGGTCGGTGACCGAGACCGTGAGGTCGTAGGTTCCCGCGCCGAGGTCGAGCGCGCCCAGGTCGAGCGTCGTGCGCGTGCCGGACTGCACCTCGGCGCCATCGATCTTCCACGTCACCGTGGGGATGCGGTCGCTCGGGTGGTTCGTGCGGACGAAGACGACCTCGTCGCGTGCGAGCGGCGTGGACGTGAGGCTGGCCGAGGTGATCTCCGCACCGGGAGCCGACGGGACGACGGCCTCCGCACCGATGGTCCACTGCCGGGTCTGCACGAAGCGCGGGCCGTTGTAGCCCGAGTCGGTCGCGGTGTTGTTGGCCGACGGGATGCGGACCCAGTCGATGCCGTCGGGACCGACGGGGTCGCGGACCTCGACGTGGACCGTCGTGCCCTCGGGCAGGTCGAGCTCGCCGAGGTCGAGGCTGCGCTCGGGGCCCGACGCGATGATCTCGCCCTCCGGACCGCCGTTGCGCCACGTCACCGTGAGCTCGTGGAAGCGCGGCTGGCCGGACTCGGTCCACAGGACGCTGTCGGCGGGCACGACACCCTCGGGCGTCGAGGTGACGACCATCTGACCCGAGTCGCGCAGGCCCGTGATGCGGGCGACCATGTGCTCGAGGCCGATCTGGTCGAAGTCGTATCCGACCCAGCGCATCATGGAGTGCTCGCTCGGACGGTACTGACCGCAGGGGTACAGTCCGCCGGATTCGTACAGGCCGATCCTGCCGCCCGAGCGGCTCTCTTCGCCGAGCCAGCGGAACCACTTGTGCTCGTCGGCGATCATCTGCTCTTCGGACGTGTACGTCGTGTGGTGGAAGCTCGTGCCCGACTCGGCACCCGTGTAGCACTGGCGGACGACGTCGCGCGAGTTGTAGGGGTACTCGTCGCGCAGCGTTCCGAGCGAGTGGCCGAGCTCGTGCAGCGAGACGACGGGACCCTGCGGGGAGCCCGCCGAGGTCGTCGCGTCGCGGCCGCCGATGCCGCCGTACGTGAAGGTGTTGGCCAGCGCGAGCGTCTGCACGTTCTGCGCCGTGCGCGGGATGCCCAGCAGCGGCGCGACGTAGTCGTCGAGGATCCGGCGCTGTGCCTGGATGCCCGTCTCGCACGGGTCGACGCCCTCGGGGTAGCGGCCGGCCTGCGACTCGCAGTCGACGGGGGCGCGCCCGTAGGTGATGCCGCGGGCGAGCGGGTCGTTGCAGCCGCTCAGCGTGAGGCGCAGTGCCGTGTTCTTGGTCGCGAGGGGTCCTTCGCGCTCGCCCGTGTCGCGGATCGTGCCGTCGGGGTGACGCACGCGGCCGTCGGGGTCGCAGTGCACGCCGTAGTCGATCGACGCGAGCTGCACGGCGTAGATGTTGATGTAGTTCTTGTAGCTGCGGAAGGGCTCGGTCCCCCACAGCACGCCGAGATTGCGGTCGAGGTCGGCCATGAACAGGCTCTGCTGGTCGGCCTGGTAGCCGTCACCGAAGACGACGAGGTTCAGTCGTTCGCTGGGGTCGCCGGTCACCTGGATCGGCACGACGTTGGGCTCGGGCAGCGGGTCGACCGCCGTCGCCGTCGCCGTCGCGGCACCGCCGACGACGAGCGTTGCGGTCATCGCGACCGTCGCGAGTACCGCGCCGATCCTCGATGACGCTCTTCTGGGGGATTTCAACACGTGGACCTTCCTTTTCCGGGACGCTTCTGTGCGCCGTCACGGATCCGCACCGCTTCGTAGGGGTGCAATGGGGTTCGCCGGGCGGGGGCCCGGTGACGTGTAACACGCTACTGAAGGGGCCCGACAAAGACCATCGACAGACGTCGCACCCTCAGTAATGTTTGACATATCACAGAGGACCCTGCGACGATTCGGGCACGTCTCCTGGATTCCACAGCGGCACGACGTCGTGACAGCACCACCGGAGTCCGGACGACCAACGCAACCGCGACGCACGATGCCCCGCGGCGAAGCGGGCACGTGCTCGGACCCGACACACGTCGACGAAGGGACCCTTCACTGTGAGACTCAGAACCCCGGCCGCCGTGGCCGTCCTGGTATGCGCCGGGCTCGTCTCGGCCGCCGCGACCAGCCCCGCGACAGCGAGCACCGCGCAACCACCCGGGATCGTGATCGCCGATGGGGTGACCCAGCCCGTGCACGGCTACACCGATGCCGTGCGCGAACGCGTATGGGTCAAGGCCGGTATCGACAGCGACCGCGACGGCGTCGAGGATCTGATCCGCGTCGACATCATGCGGCCGGCCGCGACCGAAGAGGGTCTGAAGGCCCCCGTCATCATCGACAACTCGCCGTACTACGCGACACTCGGACGCGGCAACGAGTCCGAGTTCAAAGCCGACGTCGACGGCGACGGCCTCAACGACCGGTGGCCCCTCTACTACGACAACTACTTCGTGCCGCGCGGCTACGCCGTCGCCCTGGTCGACATGACCGGAACCGCCGGCTCGACCGGCTGCCCGACGATCCAGGGCGAGTCCGAGAACATGTCCGGCCCCGCCGTCGTCGACTGGCTCAACGGCCGCAACACCGCCGTCGATGCGGATGGCGAGCCCGTCGTCGTCGACTGGCACAACGGCAAGTCCGGCATGATCGGCAAGTCCTACGACGGCGCGCTCGCGATGGGCGCGGCCGTGTCCGGCGTCGAGGGTCTCGCGACCGTCGTCCCGATCGGCGGACCGTACAACTACTACGACTACACGCGCACGAACGGCCTCGTGCAGCGCGGCAACAACTACCTGCGCTCCCTCGCCACGACGATCACGAACGACGACCGCGAGCGTCAGGCACGATGCGCGCCCGTGTGGGATGAGATCGACGCGGCGGACGGCGATGAGAACGGCGACTACTCCCCGTTCTGGTACGAGCGCAACTACCTCGACAAGGTCGACGAGGTGACCGCGTCGGTCTTCCTCGTGCACGGCCTGCAGGAGGAGAACGTCCGCGCCGACCACGCCTCGAAGATGTGGGCCGCCCTCGGCGAGCACGACGTCGAGCGCAAGATGTGGCTGTCGCGCACGGGCCACATCGAGCCCTTCGACTTCCGCCGCGGCGAATGGGTCGACACGCTGCACCGCTGGTTCGACCACTACCTGCTCGACATCGACAACGGGATCGACGCCGAGCCGATGGTCGACGTCGAGGTCGAGGGCGGCGTATGGGAGCAGCACGCGAACTGGCCCATCGACGGCACCGAGCACGTGGAGGTCTACCTCCGCGACGGCGCCGGCGGCGCCGGGTCGTTCGCCCTGACGCCCGCTCCGGGCGAGGCGACGGTCGCGTCGTTCGTCGACAACCCGAGCCAGACCGAGGCGCAGGCCATGAACAACCCCGAGACGACATCGGCGTCGCGGCTCGCCTTCCTCTCCGACCCGCTCGCCGAGGACCTGCGCATCTCGGGCACGCCCGTGGTCGAACTCACGGCCGCCTCCAGCCAGGACGTCGCGTACGTCGGCGCCATGCTGGTCGAGTACGGTCCGACCGAGCAGAACGACCGCGCGGGCGACGGCATCCGGCAGAACACGACGGCACCCGAGACCTGCCATGGCGAGGCGTCCGAGCACGATGACGCCTGCTACCGGATCGTGGACTACCGCCCCATCACGACGAACCAGTGGCGTGTCACGAAGGGGGTCATGGATGCCCGCAACCGCTTCTCGCTCGAGCAGGCCGCGCCGCTCGTCCCCGGTGTCGCGGAGAGCCTGAGCTTCCCGATGCTCCCCGAGGACTACACCTTCTCGGAGGGCAACCGCATCGGAGTGATCCTCGTCGGGTCGTACCGGTCGTACTCGGTCGAGACACTGCCATCCCGCCCCGAGATCACCGTCGACATGACACTGAGCAGGATCAGCCTCCCCGTCGTCGGCGGCACGCAGGCGGCCTCGGATGCCGGGATCGAAGCCCTCGCGGGAGACGTGACGGCCACGACGCGCACGCTCGGCGGCACGCCGTACGTCAGCGTCACGGCCGCCAACGACGCCGAGGTTCCCGTCGACATCACCGTCGAGACGGACTTCGGCACGAAGACGTTCTCCTCGGTCGCGCCGGGCAAGAGCGTCGCCGTCTCGTTCAACACGCGCTCGGCATCGGTCGGCGCGGGCACGGCGACGGTCACGGTGACCGGACTCGTCGACGGCGAGACCATCACCGTCACCAAGACGGCGTCCTACCCGGCGCGGTGAGTTCCGGCGGTGGGGGTGCGCTCCCGCATCCCCACCGCCGGCTGATCACTCCACGAGGCCGGACAGCTCGAACCAGCGCTCCTCGACCGCATCCCGATCGGTCTCGAGCGAGGTGATCCTCGCCATCTCGGCGGCCAGGCCCCCGTAGTCGGCCTGATCGTGATCGGCGAGCGCCGTGCGCGCCGTCGCGATCTGCTTCTCGAGCTTCTCGAGACGGCGCTCCAGCGACGCGATCTCCTTCTGCATCGCCCGAAGCTCCGCACCGGTCGGCTGCGGTGCATCCGGTATGTCAGCGGATGCCGCGGCGCGGTCGGCCGCAGGAGCCTGACGCTCGCGCTCGCGCAGCCGCAGGTACTCGTCGACGCCCCCCGGCAGGTGGCGCAGGTGCCCGCTCAGGATCGCGAACTGCTGGTCGGTGACCCGTTCGATGAAATAGCGATCGTGGGAGACGACCAGGAGCGTGCCGGGCCACGTGTCGAGCAGGTCCTCCATCGCGGCGAGCATGTCGGTGTCGAGATCGTTCGTGGGCTCGTCGAGGATCAGCACGTTCGGCTGCTCGAGGAGGATCAGCAGCAGCTGCAGGCGACGCTTCTGCCCGCCCGAGAGGTCCTTCACGGGCGTCGACAGCTGCGCGCTCGAAAAGCCCATCTGCTCGAGGAGCTGACCCGGGGTGAGCTCCTGGGCCTTCGAGCCGGCACCGAACGTGTACGAGGTCCGCAGGCCCGCGATGACGACCCGCACGGGATCGTCGAGGTGCTCCTCGAGTTCGTCCAGGCGCTGCGTCAGCGTCGCCACCTTGACGGTCTTGCCGCGCTTGACCCGACCGGTCGTCGGCTCGACCTCACCCGACACCAGCCCGAGGAGCGTGGACTTGCCGGCGCCGTTGACGCCCAGGATGCCCGTGCGCTCCCCCGGCGCGATACGCCACTCGAGGGGATGCAGCACGACGCGGTCGCCGTAGCTGACCGAGGTGTCGAGCAGATCGACGACGTCCTTGCCGAGGCGCGTGACGGCGAGCGACTGCAGCTCGGTCTTGTCGCGGATCTCGGGGACGTCGGCGATGAGCTCGTTGGCCGCATCGATGCGGAACTTCGGCTTGGACGTGCGCGCGGGGGCTCCTCGCCGCAGCCACGCCAGCTCCTTGCGGGCGAGGTTCTGGCGTCGCGCCTCGATCGTCGCCGCCTGCCGGTCACGCTCGACGCGCTGCAGGATGTATGCGGCGTATCCGCCGTCGAAGGGCTCGACGATGCGGTCGTGCACCTCCCACGTCGATGTGCACACCTCATCGAGGAACCACCGGTCGTGGGTGACGACGAGCAGGCCGCCCTGGTTCGCCGGCCACCGGCGCTTGATGTGCTCGGCGAGCCAGGCGATCGCCTCGACGTCGAGGTGGTTCGTCGGCTCGTCGAGGAAGATGACGTCGTGGTCCCCGACGAGCAGCTGCGCGAGCGCGACGCGGCGGCGCTGGCCGCCGGACAGGCCCGTGACGGGACCGTCCCACGCGATGTCGGCGAGCAGCCCGGCGATGACGTCGCGCACGCGCGAGGATCCCGCCCACTCGTACTCCGGCGTGTCGCCGACGACGGCCTCGGCGACCGTGCCGGTCTCGCCGAGGGTGTCGGACTGGTCGAGGACCCCGACGCGGACGCCGCCGCGCACCGTGACGCGGCCGCCGTCGGGTTCGAGCCGGCCGGCGAGCATCGCCAGGAGGCTGGATTTGCCGTCGCCGTTGCGGCCGACGACGCCGATCCGATCGCCTTCGTCGATGCCGAGCGAGACGGAGTCGAACACGACCTTGGTGGGGAACTCGAGGTGCAGGGCTTCCGCCCCGAGAAGATGCGCCATATCCCTCCCAGGCTAGGCCCCCTTGACCGTGAGACTGCACCGGGGCGCCGAGACTGCGGGGT